>NZ_JBICZB010000051.1:0-61166 GCF_043201815.1 Kitasatospora sp. NPDC048296 | reverse complement strand
AAGGTCGGCGTGCTCTGCCTGGCCCCGGAAGAGGGCCTGGGCGTCCGCGACCACGAACTGCGCGAGAAGCACCTGCCCGCCATCAACCGCTTCCGGAACGTGTGAGACGGATCCGATGACCGAGCCTCAGAAGCGCGACCGCCCCTGGCTGATGCGCACCTACGCCGGCCACTCCACCGCGAGCGACTCCAACGCGCTCTACCGGCGGAACCTGGCGAAGGGCCAGACCGGCCTGTCCGTCGCCTTCGACCTGCCGACCCAGACCGGCTACGACTCCGACCACATCCTCGCCCGCGGCGAGGTGGGCCGGGTCGGCGTCCCGGTGGGCCACGTCGGCGACATGCGCACCCTGTTCGACGGCATCCCGCTCGAACAGACCAACACCTCCATGACGATCAACGCCACCGCGATGTGGCTGCTGGCGCTCTACCAGGTGGTCGCCGAGGAGCAGGGCGCCGACATCGCCAAGCTCACCGGCACCACCCAGAACGACATCGTCAAGGAGTACCTGTCGCGCGGGACGCACGTCTTCCCGCCCGGCCCCTCGGTGCGACTGATCACCGACATGATCGCCTACACGGTCGGCAACATCCCCAAGTGGAACCCGATCAACATCTGCAGCTACCACCTGCAGGAGGCGGGCGCCACGCCCGTCCAGGAGATCGCCTACGCGATGTGCACCGCCATCTCGGTGCTCGACGCGGTCCGCGACTCCGGCCAGGTGCCCGCCGAGCGGATGGGCGACGTGGTCGCCCGGATCTCCTTCTTCGTGAACGCCGGCGTGCGCTTCGTCGAGGAGATGTGCAAGATGCGCGCCTTCGCCCGGCTCTGGGAGAAGGTCACGCTGGAGCGCTACGGCGTCACCGACCCCAAGCAGCGCCGCTTCCGCTACGGCGTCCAGGTCAACTCACTGGGCCTGACCGAGGCGCAGCCGGAGAACAACGTCCAGCGGATCGTCCTGGAGATGCTGGCCGTCACCCTCTCCAAGGACGCCCGCGCCCGGGCCGTCCAGCTGCCCGCCTGGAACGAGGCGCTCGGCCTGCCCCGCCCGTGGGACCAGCAGTGGTCGCTGCGGATCCAGCAGGTGCTGGCCTACGAGTCGGACCTGCTGGAGTACGGCGACATCTTCAACGGCTCCGAGGTGATCGAGGCCAAGACCGCCGCGCTGCTGGCCGGTGCCGAGGCGGAGATCGCCAAGGTGCTGGAGATGGGCGGGGTGATCCCGGCCGTCGAGTCCGGCTACCTCAAGTCCAACCTGGTCGCCTCGCACGCCGCCCGCCGGGCCCGGATCGAGTCCGGCGAGGACAAGATCGTCGGGGTCAACTGCTTCGACACCACCGAGCCCAGCCCGCTCACCGCCGACCTCGGCACCGCGATCATGGTGGTCGACCCGGCCTCCGAGCACTCCGTGCTGGCCGCCCTGGAGGCCTGGCGCGGACAGCGCGACGAGTCCGCCGCCCAGGAGGCGCTGGCCGAGCTCAAGGCCGTCGCCGCCACCGGGGCCAACCTGATGCCGGCCACGCTCGCCTGCGCCCGGGCCGGGGTCACCACCGGCGAGTGGTCCTTCGCCCTGCGCGAGGTGTTCGGCGAGTACCGCGCCCCCACCGGCGTGGGCGGCGCGCCCGTCGCGGTGGCCGCCGAGCCCGGCGGGGAGCTGGAGCAGGTCCGCGCCGCGGTCGCCGCCACCGCCGAGGAGCTGGGCGCCGGCAAGCTGCGCCTGCTGGTCGGCAAGCCCGGCCTGGACGGGCACTCCAACGGTGCCGAGCAGATCGCCGTCCGCGCTCGCGACGCCGGGTTCGAGGTGATCTACCAAGGCATCCGGCTCACCCCGGAGCAGATCGTCTCCGCCGCCGTCGCGGAGGACGTGCACTGCGTGGGCCTGTCCATCCTCTCGGGCGCCCACGCCGAGCTGGTGCCCGACGTCCTGAAGCGGCTGCGCCGCACCGGGGTGGAGGATGTTCCGGTGATCGTGGGTGGCATCATCCCGGCAGCGGACGGCGAGGCCCTCAAGGCCGCCGGCGTCGCCGCCGTGTTCACCCCGAAGGACTTCGGCATCACGACCATCATCGGCCGGATCGTGGACGAGATCCGGCTGGCCAACAGGCTCCAGCCGTGGACGCCCGCACCGACCCCGGCCGCGAACTGACCAGCTGACCAGCTGACCACTGGGAAGGAACTGAACCACCCTCATGACTACCGCCAGCGACATTTCGAGCCGCCGTCTGCGCCCGCGCCGCTCCTGCCTCGCCGTACCGGGCAGCAACCCGCGCTTCCTGGAGAAGGCCCAGGGCCTGCCGGCCGACCAGGTCTTCCTCGACCTGGAGGACGCCTGCGCCCCCCTGGTCAAGGAGAGTGCCCGCCACAACATCGTCGACGCGCTGAACAACGGCGACTGGGGCAACAAGACCAAGGTCGTCCGGGTCAACGACTGGACCACCCACTGGACCTACCGCGACGTGATCACCGTGGTCGAGGGCGCCGGCCCGAACCTGGACTGCATCATGCTCCCCAAGGTCCAGGACGCCGAGCAGGTCAAGGCGCTCGACCTGCTGCTCACCCAGATCGAGAAGACCATGGGCTTCGAGGTCGGCAAGATCGGCATCGAGGCGCAGATCGAGAACGCCAAGGGCCTGATCAACGTCGACGCCATCGCCGAGGCCTCGCCCCGGCTGGAGACCATCATCTTCGGCCCCGCCGACTTCATGGCCTCGATCAACATGAAGTCCCTGGTGGTCGGCGAGCAGCCGCCCGGCTACCCGGCCGACGCCTACCACTACATCCTGATGCGCATCCTGATGGCCGCCCGCGCCAACGACCTGCAGGCGATCGACGGCCCGTACCTGCAGATCCGCAACCAGGAGGGCTACCGCGAGGTGGCCGGCCGCTCCGCCGCCCTCGGCTTCGACGGCAAGTGGGTGCTGCACCCGGATCAGGTCGCCGCCGCGAACGAGATCTACTCGCCCTCGCAGGAGGACTACGACCACGCCGAGCTGATCCTCGACGCGTACGACTACTGCACCTCCGAGGCGGGCGGCGCCAAGGGCTCCGCGATGCTCGGCGACGAGATGATCGACGAGGCCAGCCGCAAGATGGCCCTGGTCGTCGCCGGCAAGGGCCGGGCCGCCGGCATGGAGCGCACCACCAAGTTCGAACTGCCCGACACTGACAAGAAGGCGGAGGCGTAAGGCCATGCAGTTCGGACGCACCTACGAGGAGTTCGAGGTCGGCGCGGTCTACAAGCACTGGCCCGGGAAGACCGTCACCGAGTACGACGACCACCTCTTCTGCCTGCTCACCATGAACCACCACCCGCTCCACATGGACACCAACTATGCGGAGAAGACGACGGACTTCGGCAAGAACGTCGTGGTGGGCAACTACATCTACTCGCTGCTGCTCGGCATGTCCGTCCCGGACGTCTCCGGCAAGGCGATCGCCAACCTGGAGATCGAGTCGCTGCGCCACATCGCGCCGACCTTCCACGGCGACACCATCTACGGCGAGACCACCGTCCTCGACAAGTGGCCGTCCAAGTCCAAGGACGACCGCGGCATCGTCTACGTCGAGACCAAGGGGTACAAGCAGGACGGCACGGTCGTCTGCATCTTCCGCCGCAAGGTGATGGTGCCGACCGCGACGTACATCAAGGAGCGCGGCGGCGAGCAGCCGGGGCGCCCCGAGCCGCTTTCCTGAACCCCCTCCTTCATAGAGACCCCGGACGGGGAGGCCGCCGTCATCGGCCGACCCCCACCCGGTCGGGGGCCCTGCTGCCGCAGCCACGCCGGCAGGGCCCCCGGAAATCCCCCCCCCGCCCTCTTTAGACCTTCCGGAGCCGCACGATGGGACGCCTCGCACAGACCGACGGCCTCACCGAGATCCAGCGGGACATCCTCGCCACCGTGCGGGATTTCGTCGACAAGGAGATCATTCCGGTCGCGACCGAGCTGGAGCACAAGGACGAGTACCCGACCGCCATCGTCGAGGGCATGAAGCAGCTCGGGCTCTTCGGCCTCACCATCCCCGAGGAGTACGGCGGCCTCGGCGAGTCCCTGCTCACCTACGCCCTGGTGGTCGAGGAGATCGCCCGCGGCTGGATGTCGGTCTCCGGCATCGTGAACACCCACTTCATCGTGGCGCACATGATCAACGCCCACGGCACCCAGGAGCAGAAGGACTACTTCCTGCCGAAGATGGCCGCCGGCGAAATCCGCGGCGCCTTCTCGATGTCCGAGCCCGGCCTCGGCTCCGACGTTTCGGCCATCTCCACCAAGGGCGTCAAGGACGGCGACTTCTACGTCCTCAACGGCCAGAAGATGTGGCTCACCAACGGCGGCACCTCCACCCTGGTCGCGGTCCTGTGCAAGACCGACGAGGGCGGCAACACCCCGTACAAGAACATGACCACCTTCCTGATCGAGAAGACGGCCGGTTTCGGCCCGAACCCGACCGTCCCCGGCCTGACCGTGCCCGGGAAGATCGAGAAGATGGGCTACAAGGGCGTCGACACCACCGAGCTGGTCCTGCAGGACGTCCGGCTCCCGGCCGACCGCATCCTCGGCGGCGTCCCGGGCCGCGGCTTCTACCAGATGATGGATGGCGTCGAGGTCGGCCGCGTCAACGTCGCCGCCCGCGGCTGCGGCGTCGCCCGCCGCGCCTTCGAGCTGGGCATCTCCTACGCCCAGCAGCGCTCCACCTTCGGCAAGAAGATCGCCGAGCACCAGGCGATCCAGTTCAAGCTCGCCGAGATGGCCACCAAGGTCGAGGCCGCCCACCAGATGATGGTGATGGCCGCCCGCAAGAAGGACAGCGGCGAGCGCAACGACCTCGAGGCCGGCATGGCCAAGTACCTGGCCTCCGAGTACTGCAAGGAGGTCGTCGAGGACGCCTTCCGGATCCACGGCGGCTACGGCTTCTCCAAGGAGTACGAGATCGAGCGCCTCTACCGCGAGGCCCCGATGCTGCTCATCGGTGAAGGAACTGCGGAGATCCAGAAGATGATCGTCGGCCGCCGGCTCCTGGAGGAGTACCGGATCGCCGAGTGATCGTGGGGCCGTCCGCGTTGCCCGACGTCGTGAACCGACGGCACGGACGGACGGCCCCCTCTCGAACCGCCGGTCGACGGGCGTGCGGGCCCGTCCCGGCAGAGCGCCGTGCACCGTCACGGGCCCGGCCTGGTCCGCCGGGGCCCGGCACGGCCCTCCGGAAAGCGGCCGCAGGGCGTACAGCTGCAGCGACGCGCCCTGCGGCCGCTTCCGTACAGCTTCTTCCGGCCGCTACGGACCGTGTCCCCTTCCGGGTTCCGAGCGCGCCCCCTGTTGAGACAAGTGTCACCAGCCTCGCCGGGTCCCTTGGGAACCGGACCGGGGCGAGCTACGGTCGTACAGGTGGGACGCGCGTATGCGCTCCCACCGGACACATGAACGAGCAGGCGGGTTGCCCACCCACCGTGTGCTCCCGATAGCATCCACCGGGACAGCAAGCCGTCCCTCTATTACCGATTCCGCGGTGGCCCCCGTCCAGCGGCCATGATCCCCCGCGACAAAGGTCTTCGATGCCCATCAGCCCGTCCCCTCACACCTCCGTCACGGACCGCGATGCCCTCGCAGGCCCGACGGCCGGTCGGCGACCCCGCGTGACCATCGCGCGCGGAGCCACCCCCTGGTTCGTCCCCACCCTCGCCACCGCAGCCGTGACCAGCGCCCTCACCCGGCGCAACGGCAAGTGGGCCCTGGCGGCGGTTCCGGCCTGCGCACTGAGCGCGGGCATGCTGTGGTTCTTCCGCGACCCCGAGCGTGAGATCGGCACGGGCAGAGTGATCTCCCCCGCCGACGGCGTGGTGCAGAGCATCGACGCCTGGCCGGACGGCCGCACCCGGGTCGCGATCTTCATGAGCCCGCTCAACGTCCACGTCAACCGCGCGCCCCTGCCGGGCACGGTGACGTCGGTGGAGCACGTGGCGGGCGGTTTCGTGCCGGCGTTCAACAAGGACAGCGACCAGAACGAGCGGGTCGTCTGGCACTTCGACACCGAGCTCGGCGACATCGAGATGGTGCAGATCGCGGGGGCCGTGGCCCGCCGCATCGTGCCGTACGTGGCCGCCGGAACCAAGGTCGAGCAGGGTGACCGGATCGGTCTGATCCGGTTCGGGTCCCGGGTCGACACCTACCTGCCGGCCGGCGTCGAGGTCGGCGTCGAGGTCGGCCAGAAGACCACAGCCGGGGTGACGCGCCTTGACCGTGACTGATCCTGAGACAATCGTCGGCCTGGACGACGAGGAGACGGCCCTGCGCCGTCGCCGCTGGGCGCGCGACCGCGAGCTGCGTGCCCCGCGCTCCCCGCAGCACCTGTCCACCGCCGACTTCCTGACCCTGGGGAACGCCGTCTGCGGCTTCCTGGCGATCTACTCGATCACCACCGGGGTCCTGATCCCGCACATCACCAACCCGGACGCCGCTCCGGACCGGCACAGCGCGGCCACCGCCGTCACGCTGCTGCTGATCGGCTCGATGTGCGACCTCTTCGACGGCCTGGTGGCGCGGAAGCTCCGCTCCTCCGCCCTCGGAGCGGAACTCGACAACCTGGCCGACCTGATCAGCTTCGGCATCGCGCCGGCCTACTTCGTCGCGGTCTGGGGCATGGTCTCGCAGGGGTCCAACCGGACGCTCTCGGCGCTGATCGCACTGACCGTGCTGCTCGCGGTGGTCCTGCGACTGGCCCGGTTCTCGGCCGTCAAGATGCGGCCCGGGGTGTTCCAGGGCATGCCCTGCCCGATGGGCGCGATGACGGTCATCGCCATCGTGCTGCTCGACCCGCCGTTCCTGCCCGGTCTGCTCGCCATCTTCGGCGCCGCGTACCTCATGGTCAGCCGGATCGAGTACCCGAAGCCGCAGGGGCTGCTGGCCACCGCCACGCTGTGCTGGGTGGTCGTCGCCATCGGCTGCCTGGCGGCCTGGGCCACCGGCCTGCCCGGCGGCGACACCCTGATGCACGTCGGCGCCTTCGCCCAGATCACGCTCGCGGCGATGGCGCCGCTGCTGGTCATCCGGCGCAAGGTCGGGCAGAAGGTCGGCGACGTCCGTGCCCGACGGGCGGAGTCGCGGCTCGGCTGAGCCGCTTCGTGACGTACGGGAAGGGCCCGGAACCTGATGGTTCCGGGCCCTTCCTCGTTTCCGGGTTCGCTACGCACCGCCGGTGTGGGCGGAGCGGCTACGCACCGCCGGTGTGGACGCTGAAGGCGGAGCGGCGGGCCGCCCGGGCCACGCCCGGGTCCGGGTGCACGCCCGAGACCGCGGTCAGCACGGAGGCCGCCCGCGGGTGGCCCGACTGCCGGGCCCGGGCGAACAGCCGCACCGGGTCGCCCGCCGAGGCGCCCTCGACGTGGCCCACCAGCAGCTCCGTCTCGCCGTGGTCGAGCACCGCGGCCGCGGTGTCCACCCACAGCCAGGCGGCGTCCTCGGCACCGAGCACGTCCGCCGGGGAGACGCCCTCGTCCGAGCGCTCCGCCAGCCACAGCAGCGCGTACGGGCGCAGCACCGGCTCGTCCACCGAGGCCCGCACCGCCTGCTCGGCCGGTCCCCCGGCCACCCGCAGCGCCTCGAAGGCGAGGCCGCGCACCAGCGCGTCGTCGCCCTGGGCCGCCTCCAGGAGTTCGGCCACCGCGCGGTCCGCCGGACGGGCCGCCACCCAGGCGCGGAACTCGGCCCGGGCCGGGCCCGGCGAGTAGTCCGCGCAGGCGTTCAGCAGCTCGAAGGCGCTCTGCTCGATGTGCCCGGCCGCGGTCTGGGCGACCGTGCAGATCTCCTCCAGCTTCGCCCGCACCGCCCAGTGGCCCAGCGGGGACAGCTCAGCGGCATCGTTCCTGCGCACCACGGCGCCGACCGCCGCCAGGCCGTCCAGCATCCAGTCCAGGACGGCGGCCACGTCGGAGGGCGAGGCCGGGGTGTCGATCTGCGGCTCGCGGCAGGTGCCGCGGACGGCGGAGACGGCCGAGGCGGCGTGCGGGACGGGCGACAGGCCGGGGCCGCCGAGGCCGGTACCGACCCGGCGCTCGTCCAGGCCGCGGCGCAGCAGCTCCAGCAGCTCGCTCTCGGCCACCGGGCCGTCCACCAGGTGCAGGAAGGACAGCAGCTGCGGGGCCTGGTCCACGGCCTGGCCGGCCAGGACGGCGAACACCCCGCGCAGCGCGGCGGGCGGCACCGGGGCGAGCAGCGTCCAGGCGTCGAACAGCCCGGACCAGCCGCGCACCACGGCCTCGTCGTCGTGCTCCCAGGCGTGCAGGCGCCAGCCGGGGCCAGCGCCGCCGTCCCGGGCCTCCACCAGGCCGACCAGCAGCGCCTGCCCCCAGGCCTTGGCGGCGGCGCCGACCGTCATGGCCAGCGCCCGGCCCGCCGCGCGGGCGTCCTCCGGGAGCAGCTCGCCGCGCTTGTCGACCTCGTCCAGCTCCCCGGCCCAGCGGGCGATCCGGACGGCGTCCACCAGCATCCGGCGGGCCAGCGGTGCGAGCTCGGCCGGCGCGGGGAAGCCGTCCGGCACGGGAACCCGGCCCCGCCCTGGCGCCGGCGCGGGCCCTCGTCGCCGGGGTACACCGGCCCCGCCCGGCCTGCCACCGGAGGGCCGGTGGGGTGTACCCGGGAGACGGGTCACCGTCGCACCGGTACCGATCGTCGGCGGGAGCGGGGCATCACGGTCGCGCGGGTTCCGAGACGTCACGTCGAGCAGTCTTCCCCTTGTACCGGCCTTCTGTCACATCCGGTTGTCCGTACGACCGGGAGACCGTGGACGGCACCTCCGCAAGATCGGGCAACAGTGGCAAACCGCCTGGCTGGAAACGTGTGGCGGGACCATGCCAGGGTTGCGGCCGGGCGTCGCGGTGCTCGTTCGGCCGGTCACGCTGCGTGTCGGACGGGCGTGTACGGAGGGTGTGCGGAGGCGCGGTGGGCGGGGATCCGGCCAGGCGGCATGTGCCGGGGGACGGAGGTTTCGGCACGGGAAGTCGACCGGGCCGACTTCTGGTGCGCGAGCGGGAGCCGCGCCGGGGGCGCGATCCGGACAGCGAATCGAACGGGGGTCGCGCGGACGGCAGGGCGGAGCCGCGGCCGCCCCGGGCCGGTGGTGCTTCCCGGGGCGGCAACGGGCGGTCGGGTGGGCTGTCGCGGGGGAAGTCGGATGGGCCGACCCTCACCCACAGGGCCAAGATTTGGCCCCCGAAGCCGGGGCAGGCGCGGTCAGAGCAGGGGGGTGAGCCAGCGACGGAGGAGTTCGGTGTAGTGGTCGGGGGCGGAGTTCCACAGGGCGGCGTGGTCGGCGCCCGGGAAGGCCTGCAGGTTGACCACGTCCGGGCGGGCGGCCGCGAGGCGCTGGGCGGCGCCGAAGGGGGCTATCCGGTCGCTGGGGCTGTGCAGCACCAGCGTGGGGGCGTGCAGGTCCGCGCCCTCGGCGAGCCGCGCGAAGTCGGCGAGGTCGACGCCGGTGCGACCCTCGGCGGCCAGGGCGCCCAGCTCGGCGGCGACGCCCGTGAAGCCGGCCCGGGCGGCGTCGCGGCGGGCGGAGGCGGGCAGGTCGAGGACGGGCGAGTCGAGGATCAGCCCGCTGATGGTGTTCGCCCACGCGGAGCGGGCCGCCGCGTGCAGGACCATGGTGGCGCCCAACGACCAGCCGTACAGGATCACCCGGCCCGCGCCGTGGTCGAGCGCCAGCCGTATCGCCGACTCGACGTCGCGCCACTCGGTCGCGCCGAAGTGGCTCAACCCGTCCGGGGAGGCGGGGGCGCCCGCGTCGCCGCGGTAGGTGACGGCGAGGACGGGCAGGCCGAGGCGGTCGAGGACGGGCAGGACCGGGAGGGTCTGCTGGCGGTCGGCCTCGGTGCCGTGGACGAGGATCACCCAGGTGCCGCGCTTGCCGTCGAGGTGCCAGGCCGGGAGGGCGCCCAGCTCGCCGTCGGCGCTGGTGTCACTGAAGGCCAGGCCGAGCGCCTCGGAGGGGTCGCCGAGCAGCACGCGGGGGGTGAAGTGCACCTCGGTGCCGGGCGTGAGGGTGCCCCGGTCGGCGCGGACCAGCCGCCGGGTGACGCCCTGCTCGTCGCTGTGCAGGATCTCCTCGACCACCGCGTGCCCGCCGCCCTCCCACTCGACGGCCCAGCGGCCGCGCCGCAGGCTCTCGGGGCGGCGGGTGAAGGTGACCCGGCCGGCGGCGAGGCTCTGCACCAGGATGGGCCCGGACTCCTGCACGGCCACCCCCACCCCCGGCCCCGCACCCGGTCCCGCACCCGGCCCCGCGCCCGGATGGACCATCCGCTCGGAGGCCCGGCGGCCGATCACCAGGACGACGGCCCCGGCCCCGACGGCGGCGGCGGCCACGACCGCTGCGGTTCGCCAACGCATATCGTTCCCCGCTCTGCTTCACGGACCCGGACGGTGTTCGTACACCAGTTCACCAGGGTCGTGCTCCCCAGGCCACCGGAATGGGCCATCCGGGGCACGGGGGGAAGAGGAGCCTCAGACCGGAACGGCCGTCGGCTGGGCCGCGAGCAGCTGCCAGAACCGGGGAGTGAGCGGCGGGGCGGGGGCGCTGGGCACGCTGGGGGTGCCCCAGTGGGTGGGGACGTGGTGTTCCTGGTGGAGGACGGGGAGGACGGCTGCGAGGTCCGGCTCGGGGACGGGGACGAGACGGGCGAGGGCGCGCAGATGGGGCTGCCAGCGGCCGGCGACGCACTGGCGCAGCAGCCGGTCCAGGGCCTCGGCGCGGCCGGTGGCCTCGACCAGCTCGGTCAGCCGCAGGCCGAGGACCTGGGCGAGGGCGTGGGTCTGGTCCGGGTCGCCGTCCCAGTGGCCGGTCAGTTCGGCCTGCTGGTAGGCGGGCAGGGACATGCCGACGCGTTCGGCCACGGTCTCCTGGCCGAGTTCGCGGGCGATGCGGTGGTCCCGCAGGCGCGTCGGGCGGGCCCCCATCAGGTCGGCGGCGGGGCACCAGAGGGCGCGGGCGAGGGCGATGAGCTCGGCCTCGCCGGGCCTCAGGTCGCCGTTCTCCCAGGCGAGGACGTGGCCGAACAGCAGCCGTACGCCGTGGGCGGCCATGCCCTCGGCGACCTGTTCGGGGGTCAGGCCGAGGCCGACCCGGTGGGCGCGTGCGGCCTCGGGCGAGAACGGCACCGGGGGCGGGGCGGCGGCGGGGGTCTTTCTGCGGCGCATGGCACCGAACGGTAGGCGCGGCCCTCGGCGCGCCCCCAGCCCCGGAACGCACGAAGCGGGACTGACGGGCCCTCCGCCGCGCTGGGCGATCGCACAGTGACGGCACCCGGCCGCCGTGCGGCCGCCGTGTGACCAACCCCTCCGTGACCTCGGTTGACGCGTGGATCGGCCGCGTGATGGGATCCTTGCGCCAAACGGAGGCATGGAGAGGAAGCCGGTGCGAATCCGGCGCGGTCCCGCCACTGTCACCGGGGAGCACGCTCGGAAGGTGTCACGGCGGGCCGTCAGAAGCCGCTGGAAGGCCCGGGGGTGCGTCCGACCCGGAAGCCAGGAGACTCTCGCCCCCGGTACGTCGATCCAGGGCGCGGACCCTGAGTGAGGACACGCACGCGATGCAGCCTGCCCCGCCCCGTCGGACCCCGAGCTGCCCACCGCCGTGCGCCCGCTGACCCGCGCCGCCGCCTTCGCGCTGGGCGCCGTCGCGGGCTACGCCGTCGACGCCCGCTTCGCCGACCCCCGCCGCGGCCACCCCGTCGCGCTCTTCGGCAGCGCCGCGACCCGCCTCGAACGGCGCCTGTGGCGCGACGACCGCACGGCCGGGACGGCGTACACGGCGCTGTGCGTGGGCGCGGTCACGGCCGGCGCGCTGGCCCTGGACCGTACGGTGGGACGCCGTCCGCTGGGGCGGGCGGCACTGGCCGCGGCGGCGACCTGGACGGTACTCGGCGGCACCTCGCTGACCCGGGAGGCGCGCACCATCGGCCGCTCCCTCGCCGCGGGCGATCTGACGGCTGCCCGGGAACGGCTGCCACACCTGTGCGGGCGGGACCCGAGCGCGCTGGACGAACAGCAGATCGCCCGGGCCGTGGTCGAGTCGGTGGCCGAGAACACCGCCGACGCCGTGGTGAACGCGCTGACCTGGGGCGCCCTGGCGGGCACGCCGGGCCTGCTGGCCTTCCGCGCGGTGAACACCCTGGACGCGATGGTGGGCCACCGCTCGCCCCGCTACGCCCGCTTCGGCTGGGCCTCGGCCCGGCTGGACGACGTGGCCGGCTGGCCGGGCGCCCGGCTCACCGCGCTGCTGACGGTGGCCGCCGCACCCGAGCCCCGGACCGCCTGGCGGGTCTGGCGGCGGGACCGCTCCGCGCACCCGAGCCCGAACGCGGGCCAGGCCGAGTCGGCCTTCGCCGGCGCGGTGGGCGTGCGGCTGGGCGGCACGCTCCGGTACCCGCACGAGCCGAAGGGCGCGCCGGTGCCGAAAGCGACGAACGACAAGCGACCGACGCAGGAGAGAGCGCCGGAGGGTGGGCCCCTCCTGCCCGAGGGCGGGCAAGGAGGGCGAACGTCGGCGCCGGACCACGAGCGCCCGGAGGCGAGTGCGGAGCCACGGGAAAGGGTGGAGCACCGGCCGGTGCTGGGCGCGGAGTTGCGGCCGGTGACGGTGGACGACATCGAGCGGGCCTGCACGCTGTCCCGGCGGGTGGGCGCGCTGGCGCTGGGTACGACGGTCGCGGGGCACGTCCTGCTGCGGCTCCTGATGAAGAGGGGTGGGGCATGACGAACGCGCTGCTGGTCGCCGGGACGACCTCGGACGCGGGCAAGAGTGTGGTGACGGCCGGGATCTGCCGCTGGCTGGCCCGCCAGGGCGTGCGGGTCGCGCCGTTCAAGGCGCAGAACATGTCGCTGAACTCCTTCGTCACCGCCGACGGTGCCGAGATCGGCCGCGCCCAGGCGATGCAGGCCCAGGCCGCCCGGGTGGAGCCGGAGGCGGCGATGAACCCGGTGCTGCTCAAGCCCGGCGCGGACGGCCGCAGCCAGGTGGTGCTGCTCGGCCGGCCGGTGGCCGAGGTCGGCGCGCTGGACTACCGGGAGCGCAAGCCCGTCCTGCTGGAACGCTCCCTGGAGTGCCTGGCGGACCTGCGCCGCCGCTTCGACGTGGTGGTCTGCGAGGGCGCCGGCTCGCCCGCCGAGATCAACCTGCGCGACCGGGACATCGCCAACATGGGCCTGGCCACTGCCGCCGGACTGCCCGTCGTGGTGGTCGGCGACATCGACCGCGGCGGGGTCTTCGCCGCGATGTACGGGACGCTGGCGCTGCTGTCGGCCGAGGACCAGCGGCACGTGGCGGGCTGGTTCGTCAACAAGTTCCGCGGCGACGCGCGGCTGCTGGCGCCCGGGCTGGAGATGCTGCACGAGCTGACCGGCCGTCCGGTGCTGGGCACGCTGCCGATGCTGCCGGGCCTGTGGCTGGACGCCGAGGACTCGCTCGACCTGTCGACAGTGGTGGACCGGGTCGACAGCCGCGGGCCGCTCGGGGCGGACGTGCTGCGGGTGGCCGTGGTGCGCTTCCCCCGGCTGTCCAACTTCACCGACGTGGACGCGCTGGCGCAGGAGCCGGGCGTGCTGGTGCGCTGGGCGACCCGGCCGGAGGAGCTGGCCGACGCCGACCTGGTGGTGCTGCCCGGCACCCGGGCCACCGTGGCGGACCTCGCCTGGCTGCGCGAACGCGGCCTGGAGCCGGCGCTGAAGGCGCGGGCGGCGGCCGGGCTGCCGATCCTCGGGGTCTGCGGCGGGTACCAGATGCTGGCGCGCTCGATCGACGACGAGGTGGAGTCCAGGGCGGGCGTCGTCGACGCGCTCGGGCTGCTGCCGACGAGGGTGCGCTTCGGCGCCGAGAAGGTGCTGGCGCGGCCGGTCGGCGAGGCGTACGGACAGCGGGTCGAGGGCTACGAGATCCACCACGGAGTGGTGGCCGTCGACGGGGGCACCCCCTTCCTGGACGGCTGCCGGGTCGGCTCGGTCTGGGGCACCACCTGGCACGGCGCGCTGGAGAACGACGGCTTCCGCCGCGAACTCCTGCGCGAGGTCGCCGAGTCGGCGGGCCGGGCGTTCGTCCCGGCGCCGGACACCTGCTTCGCCGAGGCACGCGAGGCCCGGCTGGACCGGCTGGGCGACCTGATCGAGGAACACGCGGACACCGACGCGCTGTGGAAGCTGATCGAGGGCGGGGTGCCGGCAGCCGGGTCGCTGCCGTTCCTGGCGCCCGGGGCACCTGGGAGTGACGCATGACTGACGTCCGCTATCCGTTCACCGCGATCGTCGGCATGGCCGACCTGCGGCTCGGGCTGCTGCTGAACGCGGTCTCCCCGGCCGTGGGCGGCGTGCTGGTGCGCGGCGAGAAGGGCACCGCGAAGTCCACCATGGTGCGCGCGCTGGCCGGGCTGCTGCCCTCCATCGCCGCCGTGGACGGCTGCCGCTTCTCCTGTGACCCGGCCGCGCCGGACCCGCAGTGCCCGGACGGGCCGCACACCTCCCTTGGGAGTCACGAACGCCCTTCCCAGCTGGTCGAGTTGCCGGTCGGCGTGGCCGAGGACCGGATCGTCGGCTCGCTCGACCTGGAGCGCGCGCTCGCCGAGGGCGTCAAGGCGTACGAGCCCGGGCTGCTCGCCAAGGCGCACCGCGGCGTGCTCTACATCGACGAGGTGAACCTGCTCCAGGACCACGTGGTGGACCTGCTGCTCGACGCCGCCGCGATGGGCCGCTCGTACGTGGAGCGCGAGGGCGTGTCGGTGCGGCACGCGGCGCGCTTCCTGCTGGTCGGCACGATGAACCCGGAGGAGGGGGAGCTGCGGCCGCAACTGCTCGACCGCTTCGGCCTGACCGTCGAGATCGCCGCCACCCGGGACCCGGCCGAGCGCGCCGAGGTGGTCCGGCGCCGGCTCGCGTACGACGCGGACCCGGCCGGCTTCGCGGCCCGGTTCGCGGCCGAGGAGCGGGAGCTCGCCGAACACATCACCGCCGCCCGGGAGTTGCTGCCCAAGGTCGAGCTGACGGATGTGGCACTGCGTCAGATTACCGCCGTGTGCGCGGCGTTCGAGGTGGACGGGCTGCGCGCGGACATCGTGATGGCCCGCACGGCGGTCGCGCTGGCCGCCTGGGCGGGGCGCACCGAGGTGCTGGAGGAGGACGTCCGCAAGGCCGCCCAGCTGGCCCTGCCGCACCGGCGCCGCCGCAACCCGTTCGACGCTCCGGGGCTGGACGAGGAGCAGTTGGACCGGACGCTGGAGGAGCACGCCCAGCCGGAGGACCCGGAGCCGGAGCCCGAGGGTGACGGCCCGGAGCCCGAAGGCGACGGCCCGGGTCCGGACGGGGAGGGCCCGGACGGCGGCCCCGACGGCGGTGGGCCCGACGGCGGTGGCGCGCCCGAGCCGTCCGACGGCGGCACCCCGGAGGCGTCCGCCCCCGAGGACGCCGAGGCGCCCGCGCAGCCGCCCGTCCCGGCCCAGCACCCCGCCCCCGCACGGGAGTCGGCGCCGGTCGCGGCCGGCGATCCGTACCGGACCCGGCTGTTCACCGTACGGGGCACCGGCCACGGCGCACAGGGCCGCCGCTCCCCCGCCGAGACCTCCGGCGGGCACACCATCCGCGCCCGGCGGCCGCAGGGCCCGCTGAGCCGGCTGCACCTGACCGCGACCCTGCAGGCCGCCGCGCCGCACCAGGTGGCGCGCGGGCGGGACGGCCGGGCGCTGGTGCTGCACAAGGACGACTTCCGCGAACAGGTGCGCCAGGGACGGGAGTCCAACCTGGTGCTGTTCGTGGTGGACGCCTCCGGCTCGATGGCCGCCCGGCAGCGGATGACCGCCGTCAAGGGCGCGGTGCTGTCGCTACTGATGGACGCCTACCAGCGCCGGGACAAGATCGGCATGATCACCTTCCGGGGCGCGGGCGCCGAGCTGGCGCTGCCGCCCACCTCCTCGGTCGAGGTCGGCGCGGCCCGACTGGAGTCGCTGCCCACCGGCGGGCGGACCCCGCTGGCCGCGGGCCTGCTGCGCGCGCACGAGGTGCTGCGGGTGGAGCGGCTGCGCGACCCGAACCGGCGCCCGCTGCTGGTCGTGGTGACCGACGGCCGGGCCACCGGCGGGCGGGACGCGCTCGCGCAGTCGCAGCGCGCGGCCGCGCTGTTCGCGGCGCAGGGCACCGCGAGCGTGGTGCTGGACTGCGAGTCCGGGCCGGTCCGCCTGGGCCTGGCCCGTACCCTGGCCGGGCTGCTCGGCGGCAGCGCCGTCAGTCTGGACGAGCTGCGCGCCGAGGGCGTGGCCTCGCTCGTCCGCGAGAACCGTTCGGCGAGCCGTTCCGTGAGCCGTTCCGTGAACCGATCCACCACCGCGATGCGAAAGGCGGCCTGAGCCGACATGCCCAAGGGTGTCCCCGAGAGCGTTCCTGACGACGGCCTGACGACCCGCCAGCGCCGTACGCAGCCGATCACCGCCGTGCACACCGGCCCCGGCAAGGGCAAGTCCACGGCCGCGTTCGGCATGGCGCTGCGGGCCTGGAACCAGGGCTGGTCGGTCGGGGTGTTCCAGTTCGTGAAGTCCGCCAAGTGGAAGGTCGGCGAGGAGAACGCGCTGCGCGCCCTCGGCGCCTCCGGTGAGGGCGGCACCGTCGACTGGCACAAGATGGGCTCCGGCTGGTCGTGGATCCAGCGCTCCGCCGAGCAGGAGATGTCCAGCGAGGAGGCGGCGAAGGAGGGCTGGGAGCAGGTCAAGCGCGACCTCGCCGCCGAGACCTACCGCTTCTACGTGCTGGACGAGTTCACCTACCCGATGCACTGGGGGTGGATCGACCCGGACGAGGTGGTGTCGGTGCTCAAGGACCGCCCGGGCAGCCAGCACGTCATCATCACCGGCCGGTACGCGCCCGAGGCGCTGACCGACTTCGCCGACCTGGTCACCGAGATGACCAAGGTCAAGCACCCCATGGACGCCGGCCGCAAGGGCCAGCGCGGTATCGAGTGGTGAGCCTGCGCACGTGAACATCCCCCGCCTCGTCATCGCCGCACCCTCCTCGGGCGCGGGCAAGACCACCGTCGCCACCGGCCTGATCGCGGCGCTCGCCGCGCGCGGGCTGGCGGTGTCCCCGCACAAGGTCGGCCCGGACTACATCGACCCGGGCTACCACGCGCTCGCCGCCGGGCGTCCGGGCCGCAACCTGGACGCCTTCATGTGCGGGCCGGAGCGGATCGCGCCGCTGTTCCTGCACGGCGCGGCCGGGGCGGACGTCGCGGTGGTCGAGGGGGTCATGGGCCTGTTCGACGGGGCCTCCGGGCGCGGGGAGTTGGCGTCCACGGCGCACGTCGCCAAGCTGCTGCGGGCACCCGTGGTGCTGGTGGTGGACGGCTCCTCGCAGTCCCGGTCGGTGGCCGCGCTGGTGCACGGCTTCGCCTCCTGGGACCCGCAGGTGCGCCTCGCCGGGGTGATCCTCAACCGGGTCGCCTCCGACCGGCACGAGCAGCTCCTGCGCGAGGCCCTGGAGGAGGGCTCCGGCGTACCGGTACTGGGCGCGCTGCGCCGATCGGCGGCGGTCGCCACGCCGTCCCGGCACCTGGGGCTGATCCCGGCGGTGGAGCGCTCGGCGGAGGCGCTGAAGGCCGTCGCGGACATGGGCGAGCTGGTCGCCTCCTCGGTCGACCTGGACGCCCTGCTGGAACTCGCCCGGACGGCACCGGCGTTGGACGCCGAACCCTGGGATCCGTCGGCCGAGGTCGCGCCGGTGGCCGGGCGGCCGCGGATCGCGGTGGCGGGCGGTGCCGCGTTCTCCTTCTCGTACGCCGAGAACGCCGAACTGCTCGGCGCGGCGGGCGCGGAGGTCGTCCCGTTCGACCCGCTGCACGCCTCGGCGCTGCCGGAGGGGACGGCGGGGCTGGTCATCGGCGGCGGCTTCCCCGAGCTGTACGTACGGGAGTTGAGCGGGAACGCCGAACTGCGGCGGGCCATAGCGGAGTTCGCCGCCTCGGGCGGGCCGGTCGCCGCCGAGTGCGCCGGACTGCTCTATCTGGGACGGGAGTTGGACGGACTGCCGATGTGCGGGGTGCTGGACACCACCGCCCGGATGACCGAACGCCTCACCCTCGGCTACCGCGAGGCCGTCGCCCTGCACGACTCCCCGCTCGCCGCGGCCGGCACCCGGGTGCGCGGGCACGAGTTCCACCGGACGGTCTGCGAGCCGGGCGCGGGCGAACTCCCCGCCTGGGGTTGGCGGCTTCCGACCGGGCCGCGCACCGAGGGCTTCACGGGCGGCCGGGTGCACGCCTCGTACCTGCACCTGCACTGGGCCGGAGCGCCCGAACTGGCCGCCTCGTTCGCGGCGGCCGCGGCGGCGTTTAACGCCGGGACAGGACGGGGCACGCGCTCCTAGGATGCGCGCATGCATGTGATCGTCCTCAACGGCGGCTCCAGCTCCGGCAAGTCGAGCCTCGCCCGCGCCCTTCAGGAACGGCTGCCGGAGCCCTGGCTGCACCTGGGCGCGGACACCATGGTGGACGCGCTGCCGCCGTGGCTGCTGGCCGGCGGCGAGGGCATCGGCGGGCTCGACGACGGGGACGGCACGGTCGAGGTCGGGCCGGTCTTCGCCGCGCTGGACGCCGCCTGGACGGTCGGGGTGGCGGCGATGGCCCGGGCCGGGGCGCGGATCGTGGTGGACGAGGTGTTCCTCGGCGGGGCCGCCTCGCAGCAGCGCTGGCGGAGCGCGCTGGAGGGGCTGGACGTGCTCTGGGTCGGCGTGCACTGCGCCCCCGAGGTGGCCGCCGCCCGGGAGGCCGCACGCGGCGACCGGGTCGCCGGGATGGCCGCCGCACAGGCCGAGGCGGTGCACAAGGGCGTCGCGTACGACCTGGTCGTGGACACCTCGCAGGCCTCACCGGGTGAGTGCACCCAAGCGATCCTCGCGCGGGTGACCGCGCCGCACTGAGCCCGCGCGGCAGCCTCCTGCGGTTGACTGTCAGGCAGCAACCCGCTTCCCACGGAGGTACGCCCATGGCCAGGCAGCACACGTACACCGCCGAGATCAGCTGGACCGGCAACCGGGGCACCGGCACCAGCGACTACCGCTCCTACTCCCGCGACGTCGAGGTGTCGGCCGAGGGCCTGCCGACCATCCCCGGCTCCGCCGACCCCGTCTTCCGCGGCGACCCCGCCCGCTGGAACCCGGAGCAACTGCTGCTCGCCTCGCTCTCCCAGTGCCACCTGCTCTCGTACCTGCACCTGTGCGCGGTGAACGGGGTCGTGGTGACCTCGTACGTCGACCGGCCGGTGGGCACCATGGCCGTGACGCCGCAGGGCGGACACTTCACCTCGGTGGTGCTGCACCCGCGGCTGGAGGTCGCCGAGGCGGGAATGGCGGAGAAGGCGCTCGCCCTGCACGCGGAGGCGCACCGGGCCTGCTTCATCGCCAACTCGGTCAACTTCCCGGTGCGGAACGAGCCCGAGGTGACGGTCGCGGGTCAGGCGTAGGGAACCGGCGGGCCGGGGCTACAGTGCGAGCGTCTGCCAGCCCCGGGTGATCTGGTCGTGGACGCCCGCCGGGTCCGGCGCCGTCGGCTGGGCCGCCGCGAGCGCCGCCAGCAGGGCCGTACCGTCCGTCGGGCGCTGTGCCGGGTCGATGGCCAGCGCGCGGGTGACGACGCCGGCGAGGCCCGGGTCGAGGGCCTGGACCGCCGCCAGCGCGGCCGGTTCGGGCCCGGTGTCCACGATCCGCCGGATCACCGCGCCGGTACTGGTCGCCGCGAACGGGCTGGCGCCGTGCGCCGCGCACACCACGCAGCACGCCCAGGCCCACACGTCGGCGGGCGTGCCGACCCGCTCCTCGCCGAACTGCTCGGGCGCCATGTACGTCAGGGTGCCCGGCCCGCCGCCGGTGGCGGTGAGCCGGGTGCCGTCCACGATCGCCGCGATGCCGAAGTCCAGCAGGCGCGGGCCGGCCGTGGTCAGCATGATGTTGGCGGGCTTGAGGTCCCGGTGGACCAGCCCGAGCCGGTGCACCCCGGACAGCGCCACGGCCAGCGCCAGCGCGAGGGCGCGCAGTGCCTCGGCGGAGCGGATCGGGCCCTGCTCGCGCAGGTGGACGTCCAGCGGGCGGCCGTCCAGCAACTCCATGGCCAGGTAAGGGCGTCCGGCGTCCACGCCCGCGTCGAGCACCCGGGCGGTGTACGCACCGGGGACCATGGCCAGCACCTCGGACTCGCGCTGGAAGCGGCGCAACAGCTCGGCGTCGCCCAGGAGTTCGAGGTTGATGGTCTTGAGCGCGACCTGGGTGGCGGAGCCCTGGCGCTGGGCGAGGTAGACCGTGCCCATGCCGCCGGAGCCGATCCGGCCGAGGAGCTGGTAGCCGCCGATCGTGCGGGGCTCGTGGGGGCTGAGCGGGCTACCGAGGGGCGGGCTCGATTGCACGGGCGGGGCGGTCGGGGGCGGCGGGGCGGGCTGGGCGAACTGCGTGGGGACGTACGACGCCTGGGGCGGGGCGTACGACGCCTGCGGCGGGACGGTGGGTGCGTACGGGTTCGGCACTGCCAGGGGCGCCTGGAACGCCTGGGCCGGTTGCGCGCTCGCCCCCTCCGCGCCGACCGGCTTGGGGTGGCGGCCCACAAGTACGGCGACGATCTGGAACACCACGGCGGCGAGGAGCAGTCCGACCGGCAGGACGAACACGCCGATCACCGCGCGGAGCACGAGCAGGCCGATGACCTGGGCCCGGGTCCGGCCGGCCGACCACGCCTGCGGGGGCAGGCCGCTGGTCAGCAGCTTGCGTTGGGTCAGGTAGCAGAGCAGCAGCCAGAGCGGCAGGCACGTGACGAAGCCCGCGATGTACCAGGTCCGCACCACGACGAGGGACATGTGCGTCTGGAAGGCGAGGTACCTCACGTTGTTGAGGTCGAACGGCTGCCCCAGTCCCTCGTAGAGGACGTTGCTCCAGACGCGCAGGAGAGCCAGCAGCCCCACGACGGCCAGCAGGCCCACCGCCAGCTCGCCGACGGTCGCGCCGACGCCGCCCGGCGCACCCGCGGTCGCGTCCGCGCCCGTGGCCGCCAACGCCCGTCGGCGGGTCGCCGTTTGGGCGCGCACCAGCACCGACAGTGTCGCCAACCGCAGCAGCAGCGCCGCACCGATCGTGGTCAGTACGGCGATCTCCAACGTGTTCAGCATGCTTCCCCCTGGCTGATCGAGCACACGGAGTATAGGGGGCACGCCCGGCTCCTAACCCTCCCGATCCAGCAGCGCGGCGAGGTAGCGGGCGACCTCCTCGCGCAGCTCCTCCGGCATCGGCACGTACCAGTGGCCGCTGCCGGCCGTCGAGTTGAACAGCACGCCCTCGCACCAGCGGATCAGCCGGCGGGCGTCGGCCGTCGGGTCGGCGGAGCCGGAGCGGGCGAGCAGGGCGGCGGCGAGGTCGGCGAAGCCCGCGCCCAGGCGGTCGTAGACGGCGCGTAGTTCGGGCCTGCGGGTGGCCTCCAGGGCGAGTTCCAGGCGGGCCAGGGTGAGCCGGCGCCCGGTGGTGAGCGCCCGGTACAGCATGTCGGCGCCGACCTCGACCAGCAGCTCGCGCGCCGTCGTGGAGGGCGCGAACCCCTCCCCCTCGGTGAAGACCGGGTAGTCGGCGGTCTCCCGCTCGACGATCCGGGTGAGCACGAGATCGAGCAGGGCGGCCCGGGTGCGGGCGAGGTTGGAGGTCGAGCCGGCGGGCAGGCCGGACGCGTCGTCCACGGCGCGGTGGGTGAGCCCGCGCAGGCCGGCGTCGGCGATCAGGTCGATGGCGGCGTCGGCGATCAGGGTCGGGCGCGGGGGTGTCATGGGTCCGATCATGGCCTTTCCACTGGGGCTCCCCCAACTGGGGCTCCCCAACTCACTACAGCCGTAGTTTACTCCTCACTACACATGCAGTACGGTGCTGAGCATTGGGCACTACACCTGTAGTGCGAGGAGAGGAGCCCACCATGGGCATGCACCAGGCGATCGTCATCGGCGGCGGCATCGGAGGCCTCGCCGCCGCCCTCGCCCTCCACCGGCAGGGCGTCCCCGTCACCGTCCACGAACGCGCCGCCTCCCTGGAACCCGTCGGCGCCGGCCTCGCCCTCGCCCCCAACGCCCTGCGAGCCCTCGACCGGCTCGGCGTCGGCCCCCGACTGCGCGCCCTCGCCACCCCGCACCCCGCCATCGGCGTACGCCACCCCTCCGGCCGCTGGCTCGCCCGCACCAGCACCGCCGCCGTCGAGGCCCAGTTCGGCGACCCGATCGCCGCCGTCGCCCGCGCCGACGTCATCGCCGCCCTGGTCCACGCCCTGCCGGAGGGCACCGTCCGCACCGACTCCCCCGCCACCCTGGTCGCCCCCGGCAACACCGACGAGCCCGCCGTCGTCCGCACCACCGACGGGGAGCAGCCCGCCGGCCTGGTCGTCGCCGCCGACGGCATCCGCTCCGCCACCCGCTCCCAGCTCTTCCCCCAGCACCCCGGCCCGCGCTACAGCGGCTTCACCACCTGGCGCACCATCGTCTCCCCGGGCCGCCAGCCGGCCGCCGCCGGTGAGATCTGGGGCCGCGGCCGCCTCGCCGGCATCGTCCCGCTCGCCGACGGCCGGGTCTACCTCTACGGCGCGGCCCTCGCCCCGGCCGGCACCCGTGCCGCCAGCGAACACGCCGAACTCCAACGGCTGTTCGGCGACTGGTGCGCGCCCGTCCCCCAACTGCTCGACCTCGCCGAGCCCGACCGGGTGCTCCGCCACGACGTCCGGGAACTCGCCGACCCCCTGCCCGCCTACCACCACGGCCGGGTCGCCCTCCTCGGCGACGCCGCCCACGCCATGTGCCCCTTCCTGGGCCAGGGCGCCTGCCAGGCCATCGAGGACGCCGTCGTCCTCGCCTCCCCCCTCACCCCCTCCGGCGACCTCGCCGCCCCGCTGCCCGCCTACACCGCCACCCGCCTCCCCCGCGCCACCGCCGTCGTGACCGCCTCCCGCCGAATCGGCACCCTCGTCGCCCTCCGCGCCCCCACCACCACCCTGCTCCGCGACACCGCCCTCACCCTCGTCGGCCTCCTCCCCACCCGGGCCCTGCTGAGCCGGTCGGCGACGATCTACAACTGGCGGCCCCCGGCGGTGCGCGCCGGGGCATGAAAGGGAGAGGTCGGGCGCGCCGCCGGCGTGAGACTCCAGGACTACGCGTCGGTGTCCTTCGGGTGCCGGGGCGAGGCATGGACGACGTACACGGTACGAGTCGCCTCCTCCACCACGTATCGCACCCGCCCGCCAGCAGTCACTTCGTATTCCCACTGCGACAGCTCCACACCCCCGAGAATCCGGGTCGCCAAGCGACCTCGGAGCCGATGCTGACGGTCGGGATCCGTCCTGGCGAGCGGGTTCGCCCGCAACGCCTCGAAGCAGCGGCGGGCGTTGCCCGGCGCCTCGGCGCACAGCTCACCCCACCCCTTCGCCGCCTCGGTCGTGCCGAAGCGCACCCGCCACTCGTCACCGACCGGTGGCGGCGCGACATCATCACCACGCTTGGGGCTCACGGCGCGACCACCTCGCCGTGATCGCCACCGGGAAGGTGGCTGGTGAGCTCCGCGGTCAGCTCCGGGTCCGCAAGGATTCTGGCGGTGGCGCGCCATTCCACTATCACGCGATGCAGATTGGCGTGTACGTCGAGCTCCACGACGTCGCGCGTCGCATCCACAAGGTCGACGACGAACTCGCGCACCTCCTCGGCCGACAGGTGCCTGACCCAGGGGAAGACGGCGGGAAGGGCCAGCAGGACAGCCCGTGCACCCTCGTCGCTGCTGATCAGCGCGGTGAACAGGCGCGCGGTGACGTCCGCGGTCTCCTCGCGCTGGCGGTCGTGGCGCTCGGTGGTGAGGTACAGATCCTCACCGTCCCGCCGTGTGACGTGCACGCGCTGGGCGCGCTCCACGGTGTCCGCGACGCGCTTGGAGTTCTTCGACAGGTCGGAGAAGGACACGGTGAGAGTCGACATGACTCGACGCTAATTCGGAATACGTTCCGAAGTCAATCGCGATTGCTGCGCACGCGTGAATGACCGGTCCGGCCTGGCCGGGCCGGATGTCAGTGCCGAGCGCGATGACGGGCGGCATGACTGACTCCAGCCGGGCCATCGCCGACTACTGGGACGCGGCTTCGTCGGGTTTCGATGACGAGCCGGATCACGGGTTGCGGGAGGCGGTGACGCGGGAGGCGTAGGCGCGGCGGGTCCGGGAGTGGTTGCCGTCGGAGCCTTCGGATGTGCTTGACGCCGGGTGCGGAACGGGGTCGTTGTCGGTGCTCGCCGCAGCCAACGGGCATCGGGTGACCGGAGTGGACCTGGCTCTGCGGATGGTGGCGCGGGCGAGGGAGAAGGCCGCGGCCGCCGGGGTGGTTGGACGGTTCCTGGTGGGTGATGCAGGCGATCCTCCGGTGCGAGAGGGCGGCTTCGACGTCGTGCTGTCGCGCCACCTGATCTGGACGCTTCCCGACCCGGAGCGGGCACTGCGCGCCTGGGTGCGGCTGCTCCGGCCCGGCGGGCGGCTGGTGCTGGTCAGGGACGGTGGCGCGAGGCGGGCGAGCAGACGGCGCCGTACGTCGCCGGCGCGGAGCACCTGCCGTGGGGCAGCGGCGTCGCCTCCGAGGAACTCGCGGCGGCGGTACGACCGTTGGTGGCCGAGCTACGCGTCGAGCCGCTCAGTGGGGACGCCGCCCTGTGGGGTGGCCCCGTGAATGACGAACGCTACGCGTTGGTCGCGCACCTGTAGTGGGACGTCACGAGCCGCTGCCGAAGGTGCCGCCGAGCGGGTCGGCTCGGAAGCAGGCGGCGCAGCGGAGGCGGGTGTAGATCGCCACCGAGCCCATGCAGACGTCCTCGCGGCCGTCCAGCGGAGAGCGCGAGTCGGCCGGCTTTCCGCAGTCCAGGCAGGGGCGGTGGGGGCGGGCGGCGACGGAGCAGGCGCGGCAGACCAGGTGGGTCGGGTGCTCGGCGTGCACGACGACGGGCTGCGGACCGCCGTGCAATAGGTGGTCGCACCAAGTGCAGGACTCGTCCTCCTGCGACGCCAGCATCCGGGACCGGGTCTCCCGCTGCCACTTGGCCGCGTTCTGCAGCGGCACCGTCACCGGCGGGCCCCACCCGACGCTGCCGAGCCACCGGGCGCCCTCGGCGCCGGCCGCCCGCAGCTGGTCGTCGACGGCGATCTCCCTGGGGGTCTTGCGCTTCATCGGGCCTCTCCTTCGGATCCGGCGTCCCGACGGGTTAACGCGGCCGGGGAGGTCGTGGTCACGCGAACTACCGCACCACTACGGCCGCATGCCGTGCACGAGGGCGGGGAGCATCGCCTGCCAGGCGAGGAACGCGAGGGCGTGGGAGATGCGGCGGAGGTCGTCGGGGGCGACGACCTCCGGGAGGCTGTCCTCGTCCACCCAGTGCAGCGAGCTGCGGCGGGCGACTTCCGCAGCCTGGTCGGGGTCGAGTTGGCCGCCCCAGTGGACGAACTGGAAGGGCCGGGCCCCGACGAAGTCCACGATCAGCAGGCAGTGGAGGGCGCGGACGAGGCCGGTCGAGGCTTCGAGGTGCCGACGCGCGGCGAGGTGCGGCGGTTCGCGGCGGCCGGCGGCGCCGCCGGGGAGGGTGAGGACGGATCGGCGGGTGCCGGCTTCGATCAGCAGTACCTGTTTGGCCCCGTTCAGGACGAGCGCCTGGTGGTGGCTCCGGGGGCGCGGGCGCAGGGAGTTGAACATCGATCGCTCCGTTCCGTCACGCCGCCGCGTCGCGCGAGCGCGGGCGGAGGTTCTCGGGCCGGGCGGTCCACTCGCAGCCGCCGTGCTCGGGGCGGAGGTAGGCGAGGGTGCCGAGGGTGTCCATGTAGACGCCCTCGACGGGGCGACCGTCGGCGCCCCGGCGGGCGAAGTCGAGGACGAGCTCGCCGAGTTGGGGCTGGAAGCGGGAGTTGGGCACGGGGACTCCATGGATAGCTCTTCGCGCTCGATCCATCACGAGGCGTAGCCATGGTGGCCCCAGTGCACCTACGATGACCAGAGCATCAACCTTGACCATTCCGTCTTGTGAAAGGTCTCAGCTGCCATGAGCGAACAGGAAGTTGATCCGACCGCATCCCCTGCCGTTCGATTTGGCCAGGAACTTCGCAGGTTGCGACGGTCTAGGGGCTGGTCCCAGGTCGGCTTGTCGAAGCGCATGGGGTACTCCAACACCATGGTCTCGTACGTCGAACGAGCGATGCGTCCTCCAACAAGGAACTTCGCTGTTAAAGCCGATGAGGTGTTCGAGACCGGAGGCACGTTCTACGAGCTCTGGCGGCGCTACGCGAAGGCCAGTCTGTTGGAGGGGTTCGCCGAGTTCGCCGACGCCGAGGCCCGGTGCCGTCGGCTGCGCACGCTGGCGCTGACCATCGTCACGGGACTGCTCCAAGTCCCGGAGTACGCCGAAGCACTGGCCTACTCGGCCTTCCAGCGCGGTGCGATCACGCGGGCCGAGGCGGATGAGCGAGTGGACTTCATCGCCAGCCGACAGCGACTCCTCCAACAGAAGAAGCCGCCGCTGTTCCACGTGGTCATTGATGAGAGCTGCCTGGTCCGCCTTGTCGGCGGAAGGGCTGTGATGCTCAAGCAGCTCGACCACATCGTGGAACTCGCCGCACAGCCGAACGTCACCATCCAGGTGGCACCGTTCGACCTGGGCGAGAACCTTCCGTTCAAGCTGCCGGTGACGCTGCTGGACCTGCCGGACGGCTCTGTCGTCGGGTACGCCGAATCGTACGCGCGCGGACATTTGGAGCGAACCCGCGAAACGGTCACGGCCTGGGAGAGACAGTACGATCAGCTGGTGGTGGAGGCCTTGCCCAGGGCAGCATCCCTAGCGCTGATTCACAAAGCCCGAGAGGAACTGGCCGTATGAACCCTGAGCTGTCCGACGCGCGCTGGGTGAAGTCGTCGTATTCCGACAACGGCGGCGAGTGCGTCGAGATCGCTCCCGGCCTCCCGGGCGTCGTCCCCGTGCGTGACTCCAAGGACCCTCAGGGCCCGGCACTCGTTTTCCCCGTCCCCGCCTGGGAATCCTTCCTAGCCGCCATCCGCGACAGCGAGTTCGGCGTCAGCTGAACCGCAGGCGTATCGCGCCACTCGTGTCGTGGCCGAGGCGGGCGGCCCAGGCGAGTGCTTCGCTCATCGTGGCCTCGGGGTCCATGAGGCCGGCGGCGGCGAGGGTGGACGGGACGTTGTCCGCAGCCAGCAGTTCGGTCCACTGGTGGCGGTTCAGGGCGAGGTAGCGCAGCCCTGGGAGGTCGGCCAGCACGGTCAGGTCGCCGACCGTCGCGTCGGCGACGTCGAGGCCGTGCAGGTTCGGCAGTGTTCGCAGTACCGCCAGGTCGACCGACGCAACCGTCGCCAACTCCAGCGACCTGAGCGTCGGGTGGCCTTCCAGCGGTGAGAGGTCACCGCCCTCCAGGGGGACCCGCAGGGACTCCACGGGCAGCCCGCGCAGCGGCGAGAGGTCCGCCACCGCCGAGCGACCCACGTACAGGCGCCGCAGCTGGGTCGCGGCAGTCAGCGGCGACAGGTCCACCACCCCGGCCAGGTCGTGGAGGTACAGCGCCTGGAGGGTGGGCGAGACCGGGTCCGGGATCTCGCCGATGAACTGCCGCTGGCCGGCCCACTCCTCCGTGTCGTCCAGCTCGATCCAGCCTTCTTCGACGTCGTACTCGTACGAGGCGGACTCCAGCTGCTCCAGGTACCGGCCGATCAGGGCCGTCACCGACTCCGCGACATACTCCGGACCATCGCGGCAGTCGGCGCCGATCCGGATGACCTGGCCGGGGCGGCCGTCGCGGGCCGGGGCGAGGTCGACGGCCAGGTAGTTGCCGTCCTCGCCGGTGGCGAAGGGCAGCCAGGCCGGGTGTCCGCCGCAGCGGCGCACCGTGTTCGGCGGGTCGGCATCGAAGACGACCCAATCCCAGCCGAGTTCCCAGCTGTACCAGAAGGGCGTGCGCAGGCGTTCGCGGACGGCGACCATGCTCTCCAGCGACAGCCAGCCGTACGTCCCGATCAGGTGGCAGGGGTCGTGGCCGACGGCGTCGCCGTCGGCGATCCGGTAGAGCGCCCGCAGGTCGGCGGGCAGGCGATGGCCGATGCGGCGTTCGACCTCCTCGATCGCGGACTCGGGGGCGGGCGGCGGCAGTTGGTCCGGGCGGCTGCGGATCTCGGCGCGGCGTTCCAGGTACGTACGGAAGCGCGCCACGGCCAGAGCGGGGTCACCGACCGGTGCCGCCGTGCCCGCCTCCTGGTCGGCGCCGGGCTGGGGCAGCCGGTAGTCACCGTCCAGGACGGCATGGAAGCCGCCCCGGACGCCGTTCAGTCGGCTGACCGAGTCCTCGAACGCGAGCAGCTCATGTTCCCCGGAACGGCGGCAGCGCAGCTCCAGGGCAGTACCGTCCCAGCCGCGCAACTGCCGCACGGCGTCGCCCAGCCGGCGCAGGTCCTCGAACGAGGCGTCCGGGCGCGGGCAATGGCCGGTCGCACCGGGGACGGTGATGCGGCCGGCGAGCGAGGCGCTCCTCCGGTCGACCTGGCTGGAGAGCACGGCTTCCGTCCAGCCCTCGGGCGCTTTGGCCACGACGCCTTCGGCGATCCGTCGCGCCGCCTGCTCGATCACTGCCCTGCCCCCCTTGCGCCTGCTGCCGGGGGACAGCATGGCAGGAGGCACTGACAGCGGCTCAGCCGAGGAGCGGTTCGGTGTCGCCGTGGGCGACGAGAAGCTTGCGCAGCAGGGTGTCGAGCTGGGCGCGTTCGTCGGCATCGAGGGCGGTGAGGATGTGCTCCTCGTTCCGGAGGTGGCCGGGCAGGGTGGCGTCGATGAGCTCCTTGCCGGCCGGGGTGAGGCGGACCAGGACGGCGCGGCGGTCATCCGGGCAGGGCTTGCGTTCGACCAGACCCTTGGCGGAGAGCTTGTCGACACGGTTGGTGATGGCACCGGAGGTGACCATGGCGGACTTCAGCAGGGCACGGGCGTTGAGCTCGTAGGGCTCGCCGGAGCGGCGGAGGGTGGCCAGGACGTCGAACTCGGAGGAGTCCAGGCCGCAGCTGGCGAAGTACTCGCGCAGGGCGTTGTCGACCCGGACGTTCAGCCGCCGGAGTCGGCCGATCAGGGCCATGGCCTCCAGGTCCAGGCCAGGGTCGACCCTCCTCCACTGCTCGGCGATGTCGTCGACGGTGTCGCGCTGCTGCATGGTGCTCCGCCTCTCTACGGCAGGTCGCTGTCGTCGTAGATATCTTAACATTCACATACTTGACGTTCGCCGATCTCCGGGCGTAGAAATATCTCAACGTTCAGATAGTCAACGTTGAGGGGGACGCCATGGACCGCAAGCGCGCCACGATCGCCGCCACCGCCGCACTCGCCCCGGCCGCCTGGGGCACCACCTACCTGGTCACCACCCAGCTGCTCCCCGAGGGCCGCCCACTGCTGCTCGCCGCCCTGCGGGCACTGCCGGCCGGGCTACTCCTGCTGCTGATCGGCCGCAAACTGCCCAAGGGGCGCTGGTGGGGGCGCGCGGCGGTGCTCGGGATGCTCAACATCGGGCTGTTCTTCCCGCTGATGTTCGTCGGCGCGTACCGGCTGCCCGGCGGGGTCGCGGCCACCATCGGGGCGATCCAGCCGCTGCTGGTCGCCGGGTTCTCGATCGGCGTGCTCCGGGTACGGCCCGGGCGCCGGGCGCTGCTCGCCGGGCTGGCCGGAGTCGGCGGGGTGGCGCTGCTGGTGCTCAAGAGCGGGGCGAAGCTGGACGGCCTCGGGATCGCCGCGATGGTCGCGGGTATCGCACTGATGGCCATGGGCACCGTCCTCACCCGGCGCTGGGGCCGCCCGGAGGGCGCCACCATGGTCGACCTCACCGCCTGGCAGCTCCTCGCCGGGTCGGTCTTCCTGGTCCCGCTCGCGGCACTGGTCGAGGGCGCGCCGCCGGCCCTGAGCGCCTCCAACCTGGCGGGCTTCGCCTACCTGGGGCTGTTCAGCACCGCGCTCGGGTACGTGCTGTGGTTCCGCGGCATCGAGCGCCTGGGCGCCGGGCCGGCCTCCTTCCTGGGACTGATCAACCCGGTGGTGGCGACGGTCGGCGGCCTGGTCGTCCTCGGTCAGACCCTCACCCCGTGGCAGGTCCTGGGCCTGGCACTGGCGCTCGGCGCCATGCTCGTCGGCCAGTCCCCGGCCCGCCGGGCCGCCACGGCGGGCCCGGAGCCCGAGTCGGCGCCCGCGGCCGAGGCGGCAGCGCCCCAGGCGGCAACACCCCGGCCGGCAGCCGCCCGCTGACGGCTCCCCCGCCCCCTCGCCCCCTCGCCCCCTCGCCCCCTCAGCCCCGCCGGTCGCGCGACCGGCGGGGCTGAGGCATGGGGCGCGGAGCGGCTCAGCCGGTGGCGCGGATGTAGATGTCGGCGGAGCCCGGCGGGCCGCCGGGGATGGTGGCGACGTAGATCCGGCGGGCGCCGGCCGGGTGGACGGGGACGGCGGAAGGGGTCCAACCGGGGGTCGGGGTAGCCGTCCAGGTGGGCGGGGACGGCGGGGCCGGGGTCGGAGACGGACCGCCCTCCCCGGCCCCGGCCCCGGCCTTGGCGTCCGGCTCGGCCGAGGGTTCAGAGGGCTCAGAGGGTACGGAGGGTGCGGAGGACTCGGAGGGTTCATCGGACGCGTCGTCCGCGTCGGCGTCGGCGTCGGCACTCGCGTCGGCGGAGCCGCCGTCCGGTGGCTGCGCCGCGATGGCGACCGGGGCGGAGGTGGTCTCGGACGGGGACGGGGACGCGACCGCCGACGGAGCCGCGGAAGGGGACGCCGAAGGCTCCTCCTCCGGCAGCTCCGGCGCCTCCGCCGGCTCGTCCCCGCCCAGCGCCGCCGCCAGGTCCGGCGGCAGCGGAGCGGCCGGCCCGGGCGCCGGGAGGTCGTACGCCCGCAGGAAGTCGCCCAGTCCCGGGTCCTTGCCGCCCCCGAGCCGGTAGTGCAGGTACGCGACCGGCGCGCCGTCCGACGTCCGGGTGTAGACCGTGCTGACCGGCACGTAGTACCGCCCCGCGCCCGGGTGCTGGGAGGGGTGGAGGCCGGCCAGGCGCTCGGCACGGTCGCGGTCGGTCTCCCTGCCGACCTGCCCGACGGTGAGCGCGTTGACGCCGCGCACCACGAGGGCAGCGGCGACGGACACGCCGAGCACCAGTCCGACGGCGACGGTGCGCCGCAGGACCGGGCGGCCGTGCAAGGCGGGCCAGGAGTCGGTCACCATCCGCTCGGGTGGGATGCCGTCCACGCTTTCTCGCTCCCCCTCGATCAGGACGTCCGATCGGAACACCCGATCAGGACGTCACACTCTGCTCGACGTGGGACCGTAGCCCAGAGTTCCTCAGCCCGGGTAGGCGGGGGCGACCGCGGCCTTGGTGACCAGCCGGGCGCTGCCGGAGCCGTCCGCCGGGACGGTCCACAGATCGGCGCCGTAGTCCCCGGGCAGTGCGTAGAGCAGGGTGCCGTTGTCGGACCAGAGCGCCTGGTCGTCGATGTTGCGCTGCTCGGCGGTGGCGGTCTCGGTCATCGTGCCCAGGTCGAGGACGTAGAGCCGCCACGGGGAGTCGGCGGGCAGGCCGGGGACGCGCTTCTTGTACGCGATGCGGGTACCGTCCGGGGAGAGCGAGGGGCACTCGACGTTGTCGTGCAGGGTGGTGAGGGTGCGGGCGGCGAGGTCGCCGCGGGCGAGGTGGGTCTGCCCGCCGGTGGCCACGGTGGCGTAGAAGGTGTTGTCGTCCGCGAAGGTGACGCCCCAGATGTTGATGTCGTGCGCCTGGTACGGGTGGCCGTCCTTGATGACGGTGAAGTCCTCCAGGTTCTCCCGCAGGTTCCAGTCCCGCACGTCCACGATCGAGCTGCGGGTGGAGAAGTTGGTGCCCGCGTAGGAGTCGCCGCTGACGAAGACCGTCCAGGCGACGAGGTGCCCGGACGGCGAGACCCGGGAGCGGGTGGGGATCCCGGCGGCGGGGAAGGAGCGCAGCTCGTGCAGGTGGTCGTCCAGGACGACGGCGCGGTAGGTGTCCTCCAGCGCGCCGTGCTGGGCCTGCAGGCAGATGCCGGTGCCGGCGGCGGCGTGGAAGCGCAGGCACTGGACGCCGGAGGCGGTGCGCGGGCCGTCCGGCCGGTCGGCGGGGACGGTGGTGATCTCGTCCCGGTGCGGGCCCCAGGCCATGCTGCGGAACAGCAACTGATGTCCGCTGCCGGGCACTTGCAGGGAGACCTTCCCCGGGTTGACGACCGGCCCGCCGGCCTGGGTGCGGTCGCGCTCGGAGGTGCGGTCGGCCGCGTAGAGCACGGCTCCGGTGCCGACCGCGCCGAGCACCAGGACGGCGACCAGCAGCACGATCACTCTGGTGCGGTTCTGCAGGTTCACTCGCTCTCCTCGTTCACGCGGTCTCCTCGGCGGCAACGGGTTCGGACGTACGCAGCACCACCGCGGCGCCGCCCACGCACAGCGCCAGCGCCCCGGCCGACCAGGCCAGGGCGGTCGCGCCGCCCACCACGCTCCACAGCGCGCCGAACAGCAGCGAGCAGGCGAACCGGGCGAGCGCCTGCCCGGTGCCGACCAGTGCCAGTCCGGCGCCGCGCTGTTCGGCGGGCACCGTGTCGGCCGCGGCGGCGGCGAGCACCCCGTCGGTGGCGGCGTAGAAGGAGCCGTGCAGCACCAGCACGCAGATCACCGCGGGCAGCCCGCGCAGCGGCGACAGCAGCATCCCGTACGCGAGCAGCAGCACCCCGTGCCCGAGCAGGAAGAGCCGGCGGCGGCCGATCCGGTCGGCGAGCGAGCCGAACGGGACGGCCAGCAGCAGGAAGGCGGCGGCGGTGCCGAGCGGCAGCAGCGGGAACAGGCTGACGGACAGGCCGAGTCGGCGCTGGATCAGCAGGTAGAGGAAGGAGTCGCTGACGGTGGTGAGCCCGAGCAGCACGGCGCACAGGGTGAGCCGGCGCAGCCCGGGCAGGCGCAGCAGGGTGAGGCTGTCCCGCAGCGAAGGGGCCGACCTTGACGGTGCGTCACCTTGCTGCCGGTTCGGCACGAACAGCAGCAGGATCAGCACGCCCAGCGCGGCGACGCAGGAGCTGACCGTGAACACCGCGTCGTAGCCGTGCCGTTCGCCGCCGTCGGCGAGCAGCGGGCCGCCCGCGAGGCGCAGCACCAGGAAGGCGGTGAGCGGGCCGAGCAGGGCGCCGGCCGTGTCCATCGCCCGGTGCACGCCGAACGCCCGTCCGCGGTGGGCGGGTTCGGTCGCGAGCGAGATCATCGCGTCCCGGGGCGCGGTGCGCAGGCCCTTGCCGGTGCGGTCCACGGCGATGACGGCGCCGATCAGCGGCACGGTGTGGACGAACAGCAGCAGTGGCCGGCACAGCGCGGACAGCCCGTAGCCGACGGCCGCGACGGCCTTGTGGCGGGCGGCCCCGTCGCGGCCGCGGCGGTCGGCGAGGTGGCCGCCGACGAGGCGGACGAGGGCGCTGAAGCCGTTCTGGATGCCGTCGAGCAGCCCGAAGCCGAGCGGGGAGAGGCCGAGTCCGGTGAGCAGGTAGAGCGGCAGGACGGCACTGACCATCTCGGAGGAGATGTCGGTGACCATGCTGACGGCGCCGAGGGCGAGGACCGCCCCCGGCACGGCGCGCAGGGCGGCGCCCCGCCGCACCGGGCCGGTGGCCGGTGCGACGGGGGCCTTGGAGCTGCGGGAGTCCGCGACGTACACGGGCGTCAGTTCCAGATGCCCGTGATGTCCGCGGCACCGGCGGAGTTGCCGGCGTGGGCGTTGACCCCGGCCAGGTCCTCCAGGGTGTGCAGCACGTCGTAGTGGTTGTAGGTGGTGGCGGTGGAGCTGCCCGGGGCGACGTGGGCGCCGTAGACCAGGGTCGGGATGCGGTTGCCGGCCAGTCGGTTGTCCTCGTCGAAGGTCACCACCAGCAGGCTGTTGTTGCTCTTGGCCCACTGGGCGTACGCGTCGAGGTTGGTCTGCAGCCAGGAGTCGCCGGTGCCCACCGAACAGTCGTGCATGTCGTCGCACAGGTCCGGGATGACGAAGGAGACCTTGGGCAGGGTGGTGAAGTCGGTCGGGAACGCGTCCATGCCGTAGGCGGTGGAGGTGGGCACGTTGCCGAAGCCGAACCACGGGTTGTGCTTCTGGGCGTAGTTGCCGCTGCTGCAGTCGGTGGCGCCGGGGGCGGGCAGGCCCTCGTTGTAGCTGGCCCAGGTCTGGTTGGCGGCGAGCAGCTCGGAGGCCAGGTTCGGCTCCTGCAGCGCGCCGACGTCCACGCAGCTGTCGTCGACGATGCCCTGGGCACTGCCGGAGAACAGCATGTAGTAGTTGGGCTGGCTGGGGTGGGTGAGTGCGTACGACTGGGTCAGCTTCGCGCCGCCGGCCGCCAGGGTGCCGTTGATGTACGGCGCGTTCGAGCTGCCGATGACCTGCGAGTACGCGTGGTTCTCCAGCATGACGACGACCACGTGGTCGGGCGAGGGCAGGCCGACGGCGGTATCGGCGGCCGCGCTGCCGCCCGCGGCCCACAGGCCGAGCGAGCCGGCGACCAGGCCGAGGCCGGTGGCGAGGGCGGTGAGCGGACGGAGCTTGCGACGACGGGCGGGGCGCGGGCCGGCGGTAGGGGTGCCGGGGGTGCGGAGTCGTGCGAAGGCCATGGGGTCCTCCGTGTGTCGGGGCTTCCGGGGCGGGAGCGCCGAGAACAGTAGGATCGCGGCATGTCGTGTACCGCACAAGAGAAGTGAAGAACAGACGAACAGCTGCGACGCGGTCCCCGTACGAAGCAATCGAGTCGGCGTCGCGGGGCGACGGAGTCCGCGTCGGATCTCACACGTGCCGCGATTGACCCGTTTCAGCCGCACGTGGTGGGATCGCGGGGGCCCATCCGTGTGGGGCCGGGGACGGTGAGGAGAGCGGTACGTGATCGGACTGGTCGCCATCGACGGGGCCGTCCGGCCGCTCGCCGACGAGCTGCACGCCGCCTGGCCGGAAAGCAGCCGTGTCCACCGCGCCTCGATGGGCAACTGCTTCCAGCCACCTGACGCAATGTCCTTCGCCCTCAGCCAGTACCGGCGGGTGGTCGCCTTCGCGCCACTGCCGACGGTCGTCTCGCTGCTCCAGCACTGGCACGTCGATGTTCCGCGCGGTACGACCCTGCTCTGCGTGGACCCTCAGCGCCGCTGGGTGATCCCGCTGGCCGGCGGGAAGGCCGCCGAGGAACTGGCCCGGGAGGTGGAGGCCGTCCTCGGCGTCACACCAGTGCTCACCGGCTACCCGCCGGAACCCGAGCACCCCGCGCCCACGCCGCCCCCGAACGTCCGACCCGACACGCCCGCGGACACCCCGATCCTGCGGGTCATCGACCAGGAGGACCCGGGCCACAGCGACATCCTGGTGTTCCCGCGCAACTTGGTGGTCGGGATCGGTGCGGGCAGCGGCACCGAGCGGGCCGAGGCGATGCGGCTGCTGGTGGACACCCTGGAGGAGAACGGCTTCGCCCGTTCCTCGGTGGCCCGGCTGGCCACCGTGGCCGGAAAGGCGAACCATCCGGCGGTGCGCTGGGCCGCGTCCTGCCTCGCCGGCGTACCGGTGGACGAGCACCCGGCGGCGAAGCTGGCGGGAGTGCCAGTGCCGAACCCGTCCGCCGTGGTCGGTACAGCTGTCGGCACCGCGAGCGTCGCCGAGGCGGCGGCGCTCGCGAGTGCACCCGGCGGTCAACTCCTGGTGGCCAAACGGAAGTCTGCGACGGCGACGGTGGCGATCGCCCGAGCGGCAGTGCGCGGACGGCTGACCGTGATCGGTCTCGGGTCGGGCGAGCCTGACCAGCTGGGGACGCACGCGTTGACGGAACTGCGGAGCGCGTCGGCGGTGGTTGGCAGGCCGCAGGCGATCGAGGCGGTGGCCGAACTGCTTCGGCCGGGGACGCGGCAGGCCGCTGTGGCGGCACCCGGGACGGTGCTGAGCGCCAGCGGGCGGGTGGTGCCCTGGGCCTGCGTGGCGGTGGACGGCGCCGGAACGGTGGTCGACCACATCGGGGCAGCCGCCCAACTCGCCGCCCACGGGCACGCCGTGGCGCTGGCCGCGCTCGGCGACGGCGCCGGGCTCGCCGTGCCACCGGGCCCGTACGACGTCCACCGGGTGCCCGGCCTTCCCGTCGACCAGCAAGGAGCCTCCGCATGACCGCCCCCGAACCCGACCTGCGCCACCACGGCGACGCCGAGGTGCGCGCCGACGGGCGCGACCTGGTCGACCTCGCGGTCAACGTCCGCACCGGCACGCCCCCGGCCTGGCTGCGCGAGCACCTGGCCGCCACCCTCGGCGACCTCGCCGCCTACCCCGACCAGAGCGCCGCCCGCGCCGCGGTGGCCGCCCGGCACGGGCGCCCGGTCGGGGAGGTGCTGCTCACCTCGGGGGCGGCGGAGGCCTTCGTGCTGCTCGCCCGCGTGCTGACGGTACGCCACATCGTCGTGGTGCACCCGCAGTTCACCGAGCCCGAGGCGGCGCTGCGGGACGCCGGGCACCGGGTGCACCGGGTGCTGCTCACCGCCGAGGACGGCTTCCGGCTCACCGCCGTCCCCGAGGAGGCGGACCTGGTCGTCCTCGGCAATCCGACCAACCCGACCTCCGTGCTGCACCCCGCCGAGGCCGTCGCCGCGCTCGCCCGCCCCGGGCGCACCCTGGTGGTGGACGAGGCCTTCATGGACACCGTCCCGGGCGAGCGGGAGTCCCTGGCCTCGGTCCGGGACCTGCCCGGCCAGGTCGTCGTCCTGCGCAGCCTCACCAAGACCTGGGGCCTGGCCGGGCTGCGGATCGGCTACGTGCTCGGACCGGCGCCGCTGATCGCCGCCCTCGGTGCCGCCCAGCCGCTCTGGCCGGTCTCCACCCCGGCCCTGGCCGCCGCCGAGATCTGCAGCGGCCCGGCGGCACTCGCCGAAGCGGAGCGCGCGGCCGCCGAACTGGCCCTCTGGCGCGCGCACCTGGTGAAGGGCCTGGCCGCCTTCCCGGCGCTGCGGATCCACGGCGAACCGGCCGCCTCCTTCGTCCTGGTCCGGCTGCCGGGCGCGGCGGCCGTGCGCGAGCGGCTGCGCGGGCACGGCTTCGCCGTCCGACGCGGGGACACCTTCCCCGGGCTCGGCCAGGACTGGCTGCGGATCGCCGTCCGGGACGAGGAGACCACCGACCGCTTCCTCAACGCCCTGGACACGGTGCTCAGTTCACCCTGACGTCGGCGTCGGTCACCCTGACGGCGTCGCCGGTCTCGATCCGGCCGGGCACCAGCACCTGGGCGTACACCCCGGCACAGGGCAGCTCCGGCATGCCCTCCAGCGGGACCAGCCGGTTCCGCTCGGCCGGAATCCGCAGCGCCCCGGTGCGGCGGGGCAGCGGGCCGTGCCGCAGGGTCGGAACGGCGCAGCGCGGGGTGGGCACCACGACCCGCAGCCGCAGCGTCGGGCCGATCATCAACTCCTGCCCCACCCAGGCGTTCTCGACGAATCCCTCGCCCTCGGTGCGGATCACCAGGTTCGGCCGGTAGCGCTCGGCCTCGGCGTCGACGGCCGCCAGCGTCGAGCTGGTGATCAGGTGCAGCGGGGCGAAGTCGAAGAAGCCGCCCTCCGGCGCGGCCCGCCCCAACTCGTTGACGGTGAACGACACTTCCGCCTCGATGCCACGCGCGAGCACCTCCTCCGGCACGGCCCGCTCGACCGTCGCGCCGGGCTGGCGCTCGGTGATCAGGGCGAGCTTGCGGCCGAACGCCTCGGACAGCTCCGTCTCGTCGGCGCCACGCCCGTCCGGGCCGGTGATCGCCACCCCGCCGTCCGCCGTGGCCGCCGCCGAGTACCGGAGCAGGCCCGCCCACAGCCGCGGGTGCTTGGCACTCGCCACCCGTCCGGTCGCCAGGTCGAGCAGCGCCCGCTCCCGGTCCCCGGCCAGGCCCCGCCGGTCCACCTCGGCCGCCGAAAGCTCCTCCCCCAGCAGCGACTTCACCGGGTAGCGGCGCAGCCGCTCGACGCTGCCGATCAGCACGCGTCCTCCGCCCACTCCCGCAGCGCCGCGAAGTGCAGCTCCCGCAGGCCAGCCCGGGGGTCGACCCACAGCGGCAGCGCCGGGGCCGGGTGGTTCGCCGCGATCCACTCGATGTCCTGCGGGCCGAGCTCGTCGTCCAGCCAGACGAACGGCCGCCCGGCCGCCCAGGCCACCAGCTCCCTGGTCTTCCAGTGCAGCCCGTCCGGATCCTCCCGGAACACCTCCGTCCAGGGTATGTACGGGAGTTCGGGCAGCCCGATGCGCGGCCCGATGAAGGTGTTCGCCTCGTCCATCCAGGTCGTCGCCCACACCAGCTCGTACGGCAGCGCCAGCAACTCCGCCCCGTGCGCCGGGTTCAGCCACACCCGCAGCGGCTTCACCCGCTCCCGGGGCTGCGGCGCATGGCGCGCCACCCACGACTCGGGCAGCAGCCGATGGGTGCCGTACCCCTCGGGGCGGCGGGTCTTCGGCGCGGCATAGGGATTGAGCGGCCCGTCCACGTCGAGCAGGAGCAACGGCTGTCCGGTCATGCGGCGGCCGCCCACTCCCGCAGGGTCGCGAAGTCCTCGGCCAGCAGGCCGATCCGGGGGTTGACGTGCAGCACGAGCCCCTGGCCCGGGTGGTTCGCCTCGATCCAGTCGGCGTCCTGCGGGCCGAGCTCGTCGTCCACCCACACGAACGGCCGCCCGGCCGCCCAGGCGACCACGTCCCTGGTCTTCCAGTGCAGCCCGTCCGGATCCTCGCCGAACAGCTCCGTCCAACGGATGTACGGCAGTTCGGGCAGTCCGAGGTTCGGCCCGATGTGGGTGTTCGCCTCGTCCATCCAGGTCGTCGCCCACACCAGCTCGTACGGCAATGCCAGCAACTCCGCCCCGTGCGCCGGGTTCAGCCACACCCGCAGCGGCTTCACCTCACCGTCCGAGCGCCGCGTCTGCCGCTCGGCCCACCAGGTCGGCATCAGGTCGTGGGTGCGGTAGCCGTCCGGCCGCCGAAACCTGGACGCGGCATAGGGGTTGAGCGGTCCGTCCACGTCGAGCAGGAGCAGGGGCTGCTGGGTCATGCCATGAATTGTCCGGCGACGACCGGTGATTGACCAGCGATTTGCGCTACCGCAGCCTGTCTACGCGGACGGTCGCTGCGGCCGGTGGACGGACAGGTCCGGGACGTTCACCACGATCGCCTCCTGCGTCGAGCGGGCGATCACGACCACGGCCTCCTCGGCCGGGTCCGGGTTCTCCTCGCGGTGGGGGATGTTCGGCGGGACGAAGACGTAGTCGCCCGGGGAGGTGCGGATCCGCTCCTCCTCGCCGTTCTCCCCGAGGAAGACGAACTCGGGGTGACCGCTCACCACGTAGATCGCCGACTCCGAGTCGCCGTGATGGTGATTGCCCGAGGACACCCCGGGACCGACGTGCGTCTGGCCCATCCACAACCGCTCGGCACCGACACTCTGCCCGCTGATCGCCGCCAGCCGGCGCATCCCCGAACTCTGGGTGGTGCCGGCGTCCAGCGCCCCGGCCGGCACGTGGTGCACCCGGGCGGCCGGGGGAAGATCGGGGTGGAAGGCGTCGGTCACTGTCGGCTCCACGGCTCGCGGGCGGCCACCGGCAACGGAACGCCCTCTCCCGATCAGTATCCTCGGGGCCGGTCCCCCGCGACACCCCGACCGCGATCACGAGCCGAGCCAACTCGTGCCGGAATCACGGGGATACGGCCGACTTCGTCACCGGACCGAGGAGATCGCCGCAACGCCGTGCCGGCCGCGCCGCCCACCTCGCCGAGGCCGAGGGCGAGGCCGAGGGCTGACGGAACGCCCGTAGGCCCTCCCCCTGGCGGGGAAGGGCCTACGGGCGTGGGGGCTTCAGGGGCGGATCAGACCTGGCCGGCCTTCTCCAGAGCCTCGCAGCAGGTGTTGATCAGGAGGCGGGTGACGACGTAGGGGTCGATGTTGGCGTTCGGGCGACGGTCCTCGATGTAGCCCTTCTTCTCCACCTCGACCTGCCACGGGATGCGGACCGAGGCGCCGCGGTCGGAGACGCCGTAGCTGTAGACGTTCCACGGGGCGGTCTCGTGCTTGCCGGTCAGGCGGGACTGGATGTCGTCACCGTACTGATTGACGTGCTCCAGCACCTTCTCCTGGGAGGCGCCGAGGGACTCGCAGGCGGTGATGATGGCGTCGTAGCCCTCGCGCATCGCCTTGGTGGAGAAGTTGGTGTGCGCACCCGCGCCGTTCCAGTCGCCACGGGCCGGCTTGGCGTCCAGGGTGGCGTCGATGCCGAACTCCTCGGCGGTGCGGTACAGCAGGTAGCGGGCGATCCACAGGTCGTCCGAGACGGTCAGCGCGTCGACCGGGCCGATCTGGAACTCCCACTGGCCGGGCATGACCTCGGCGTTGATGCCGCAGATGGCCAGGCCGGCGTCGATGCAGCGGTCGAGGTGCAGCTCGACGATCTCGCGGCCGAAGACCTCCTCGGCGCCGACGCCGCAGTAGTAGCCGCCCTGCGGGGCCGGGAAGCCGCCCTCCGGGAAGCCGAGCGGGCGGGAGCCCTTGAAGAAGGTGTACTCCTGCTCGATGCCGAAGATCGACTCCTGCGCGGTGTACTTCTCCTCGACCTCACGCAGCAGGGCGCGGGTGTTGGACTCGTGCGGGGTGCCGTTCGTCTCCAGGACCTCGCAGAGGACGAGGATGTTGTCACCACCGCGGATCGGGTCCTTGACGACCTTCACCGGCTCCAGCACGCGGTCCGAGGCGTGGCCCTCGGCCTGGTTGGTCGAGGAACCGTCGAAGCCCCAGGTGGGGATCTTGTCGGCGTTGGGCAGGACGCGAGTCTTGGAACGGAGCTTCGCGGTCGGCTTGGTGCCGTCGATCCAGATGTACTCGGCCTTGATAGCCACGGCGTGTCCCTCGCAATGCTGGGTGGTGGGTGCCCGCGTAGCGTCGCAAGCCGCCGTTTCCCGGTTGTTCCTCTCATGTAACGCGCATGTGAACCAACCGTCCGCGTTGGCACGGTCACAGGGCGGGAGTGCCGGGTGCGGCACTCCCGCCCTCAAGGGTGCCCGCGCGCCCGGTGCCGGCCTCAGTGCCCACCGGCCCGGTGGCCGCCGGCGCCGACCTCAGTGCCGGCGGGCGTGCACGGCCCGGCGGCGCCGGGTGGCCCAGAGCGCGGCCGCCCCGCCCGCGACCAGGGCGGCGGCCCCTGCGGCCAACGGGCCGGTGGCGCTGCTGCCGCCGGTGGCGGCGAGCTTCTGCGGCTTCTCCACCGCCGCCTGCGGCACGGCGGCCCGCGAGGTGGTGGCGTCGGCCACCGGCTGGGCGGCGGGCGCGCTGGTGGGCGCGGCACTCGGGGTGTCCGTGGCGGAGGAGGTGGCCAACGGTGCGGCGGGCTTCTCGCAGCTCACCGAGGCGACGGTGATCTTCCCGGTGACCTTGGCGACGTTCAGGTTCAGCGGGTTCACCTCCACCTGCACCTCCAGTGCCGAGGCGGCGGCGGTGTTCGTGGTGGTGGTCTTCTTGGAGAACTCCACCGACACGCTGCCGACCATCGGCACGTCGACCTTGGTCGGGCCGTACAGCCCGACGGTGACGGGCTTGCCCAGCACGCTCAGCTTGGCGGGCGCGACCACGTTCGCGGTCGGCTGCCCGTCGACCGGGCAGGTCACCTCGGCGCTCATCGCCTCCAGGCCGAGCAGCGCGGTGGCGGGCAGGCCGGGGGCGTGCACGTCGGCGTTGACCAGCTTGACGGAGGCGGCGGTGCCCTTGGCGTCGGCGCGGGTGACGGACTTGCCGATGTCGGCCTTGACCAGCTCGACCGGGCCGGCCTGGTCGACCCCGTCCACCTTGGCGGTGAGCACCGATCCGTCCCTCTGCTCCGGTGTCTCCACCTTGTTGAGCGCGATGTTCACGGGTACGTCCACCGCCTTGTTCAACAGGCTGACGTCCAGGTCGAGTTCGGCGGTGACGGCGCGCGCCTTCCCGGGGGATGGCGTGGTGGCCGGGGCCGGAGCGGCCTGGACGGGCCCGGTGGTGAGCAACGTGCTCACCGCCACGGCGGCGGATGCGGAAACGAGTCGGCGAGAAGACATGGCGGTACCCCCACACAGCTGAAACGATGAGCCGCCAGTCTTCTCGAACTATCCGTCACATGAGCAACACGGAACGTCATTTCACCCGTTGGAGTGAGTTTGACACTCCGCGCCGACCACGGTCTGCTACGGCGGCAACTCCCCTACGGCAGCTGCCAGTCCACCGGCTGCGCCCCCTGCCGCACCAGCAGCTCGTTCGCCCGGCTGAACGGCCGGGAGCCGAAGAAGCCGCCGTTCGCCGAGTACGGGCTCGGGTGCGCCGACTCGATCGCCGGGATCTCCCCCAGCAGCGGCCGCAGGTTACGGGCGTCGCGCCCCCACAGGATCGCCACCAGCGGGCCGCCGCGCGCCGCCAGCGCCCGGATCGCCTGCTCGGTGACCTCCTCCCAGCCCTTGCCCCGGTGCGCGGCCGGCTTGCGCGGCGCGGTGGTCAGCGCCCGGTTGAGCAACAGCACGCCCTGGTCGGTCCACGGGGTGAGGTCCCCGTTGGACGGTTGCGGCAGGCCGAGGTCGTTGCCGTACTCCTGGAAGATGTTGATCAGGCTCGCCGGGATCGGCCGCACCTCCGGCCCCACCGAGAAGCTGAGCCCGACGGCGTGGCCGGGGGTCGGGTACGGGTCCTGCCCGACGATCAGCACCCGCACGTCCGCGAACGGCTGCTGGAAGGCCCGCAGCACGTTCGGCCCGGACGGCAGGTAGGTACGGCCGGCGGCCAGTTCGGCGCGCAGGAAGTCGCCCATGGCGGCGACCCGCCCGGCGACCGACTCCAGGGCGGTGGCCCAACCGGGCTCGACGATCTCATTCAGTGGACGCGGTGCCATGGTCGTCACCCTATCGGCCGATACCGACAGAGCGTCACCGCCGGTGATCACCCCACCGGCCGTCCCCGCAGCACCACCAGCCGCGGGTCCGCGAGCACCCGGACGTCCGCCCGGGGGTCCTCGTCGTACACCACGAAGTCCGCCGAGGCGCCCTCCACCAGCCCCGGCCGCCCCAGCCACTCCCGCGCGCCCCAACTCGCCGCCGACAGCGCCTCGGCCGGGCTCAGCCCCGCCTTCACCAGCTCGGCCACCTCGTCCGCGACCAGCCCGTGCGCGAGCGAGCCGCCCGCGTCCGTACCGACGAAGATCGGGATGCCGGCGTCGTGCGCGGCGCCCACGGTGTCGTACCGGCGCTCGTGCAGCCGCCGCATGTGCGCCGACCAGGCCGGGAACTTCTTCTCGCCGCCCGACGCCAGCTCCGGGAAGGTCGCGATGTTGACCAGCGTCGGGACGATCGCCACCCCGCGCTCGGCGAAGGCCGGGATCAGCTCCTCGGTCAGTCCGGTGGCGTGCTCGACGCAGTCGATCCCGGCCGCCAGCAGGTCCGGCAGCGACTCGGCCGCGAAGCAGTGCGCGGTGACCCGCGCGCCCTCCTCGTGCGCCGCCGCGATCGCCTCGACCAGCGCGTCGCCGGGCCAGCAGGCGGCGAGGTCGCCGCGCTCGCGGTCGATCCAGTCGCCGACCAGCTTCACCCAGCCGTCCCCGCGCCGGGCCTCGGCCCGCACGTAGGCGGCGAGGTCGCCGGGCTCGATCTCGTGCGCGTAGTTGCGGATGTAGCGGCGGGTGCGGGCGATGTGCCGCCCGGCGCGGATGATCCGGGGCAGGTCCTCGCGCTCGTCGATCCAGCGGGTATCGGCGGCCGAGCCGGCGTCGCGGATCAGCAGGGTACCGGCGTCACGGTCGGTGAGCGCCTGCTTCTCGCTGGTCTCGGCGTCCACGGCGCCGTGCGCGTCCAGTCCCACGTGGCAGTGGGCGTCCACCAGGCCGGGCAGCGCGAAGCCGGTCACCGTCCGGACGTCCCCGGCGGTCGGGGGGCGGGTGAAGGTCACCCGGCCGTCCACCACCCAGAGTTCGTCCCGGACCTCCTCCGGACCGACCAGCACCCGACCCCGGACGTGCAGCACCGCACCTTCACTCATGGCCGCACTCTACCGACGGGAACGTTCCGTGTAAGCAGTGAGAATGCGGCAGACTCGTTTCCGCACCCACCACCCGCCCCGCGAAAGGCCATCCGAAGTGAGCGAGCGTAGCGAGCGAACCATCAAGAGGTGCGCATGGGCGAATGCCCCTGCCGAGCACAGCGAGGCGGGCGCATGAGTCCCTTCCTCGACCTCCCCCCGCTCAGCGCCGCCGGGTTCGCGGCGATCGAGGACCAGGTGGCCGCGCTGCTGCACACCGAGGCCGACGTGATCGTGACCCAGGGTGAGGCGCTCCTGCCGCTGGAGGCCGCGATCCGCGGCGCCGCGCACCCGGGCTCCACCGCGCTGAACATCGTCACCGGCCCGTACGGGCAGACCTTCGGCAACTGGCTGCGCTCCTGCGGCGCCGAGGTCGTCGACCTCGCCGTCCCCTTCGACAGCGCGGTGAGCGCCGCACAGGTGGCCGAGGCCCTGGCCGCCAACCCGGCCGTCGACTTCGTCTCCCTGGTGCACGCCGAAGCCGCGACCGGCAACACCAACCCGGTCGCGGAGATCGCCGCCGTGGTCCGCGAGCACGGCGCCCTGCTGATGCTCGACGCGGTCGCCTCGGTCGCCGCCGAGCCGCTGCTCACCGACGAGTGGGGCATCGATCTGTGCGTGATCGGCGGCCAGAAGGCGATGGGCGGCCCGGCCGGGGTCTCCGCAGTCTCCGTCTCCGAGCGCGCCTGGGAGCGGATCGCCGCCAACCCGGCCGCCCCGCGCCGCTCCTACCTCTCCCTGCTGGACTGGAAGGAGCGCTGGACCGACGCCGGTCGCGCCGTACTCCCGCACGCCCCGGCCCAGTTGGAGATGCTGGCGCTCGGCGCCTGCCTGGACCGGATCGCCGCCGACGGCCTGCCCGCCGTGATCGCCCGCCACCGCGCCGCCTCCGCCGCCACCCGGGCCGGCGTCCGAGCACTCGGCACCCTCACCCCGTACGTCCACGAGGACGCCCACGCGGCCCCGGTCGCCACCACCCTGCGCACCCCGGCCGGCCTGCACGCCGCCGAACTCGCCGCCGCCCTCGACCCGGCCCTGCCGGTCCAGCCCGGCGGCGGGGCGCTGGCCGCGGAGATGCTGCGGATCAACCACTACGGGCCGGCGGCCTCGCTGGAGACGGTCGGCGCCTGCCTGACCGCCCTCGCGACGGCCACGAAGGCCGACGCCGAGCCCGCGCTGCTGGCCGCCGAGGCCGCCTGGCGAGCCACCGTCGGAGCCTAGACGACTGATGCCAAGGGGTTCAGTGGGCCCCGTCATTTGCCCCCAACTCTGCCTATCCGCCCAGGTGTTGCCGGGTTCCGGTCTCGGCGGAGCGCCTGATCGCATCGAGTAGCCGGTGCAGCCGCAGGCCTGCGTCGAAGCCGGGAACACTGGGGGAACCGGTCCGGATGTCGGTTGCCAGCCGCGCGTACAGCTGGGCCACGTTGAAGCCCTCCGCGTCCGGGGCGATGCCGGAAGCCCAGCGGTACCGCTCCGGTACGGCGAGATCCCGGAAGGTGCCGTTCGAGCTTCCACGCAGGCCGAGTTCACCGATCTGGATGCCGGCCGGGCCGCCCGCTCCGGTCGAGACGACGGCCAGGTCTCCCTCGGTACCGGAGATCTCCAGCCGGGTCCGGGCCTCGGTGACCTTGCCGTCGTGGATGTGCGCCGAGACGACGCCGCCGTCGACGAGGGTCGCGCTGAGCAGGAGGTGGTCGGGGCTGGTCGCCTCGACCGTCTCGCCGGTTTCGGCGACGGTGTAGCAGGAGCGCTGGACGGACAGCTCGGCCGACAGCTCGCGGAAGGCGCCGAGCACGTGCTGCAGCGCGTCGAGGGTGTGCCCGCCCGCGACCTCCAGGAGGCCGGCACCGTTGTCGCGGTCGAGGGTGTAGGCCGCCCAGGCGGGTATCTGCTCTCCGGCCCCCTTGCCGCGCGCGGCGTGGACGGTCGCCGAGGTGATCCGCCCGAGCCGGCCGTCGGCGATCAGGTCGCGGGCGTAGGCGACCGCCGGCGCGTAGCGCGCCTGCAGTCCGATCGCGTGGTGAACTCCCGCGCCACGGGCGGTTTTCGCCAGTGCTTCGGCTTCGCTGGAGGTCCGGGCCAGCGGCCACTCGCAGTACACGTGCTTGCCGGCGGCCAGTGCGGCCTCGATCAGTCCGGCGTGTGCCGGGACCTTCACGGTGATGACGACCAGATCCACCTCGGGGTGCTCGGCGAGCTGCCGGGCGTCGGTGAACGCGTACGGGGCTCCGAACAGCCGGGCCGCCGCGCGGGCGCTCTCGGGGCGGCTGGTGCCGACCGCGGCGATCTCGTAGTCCGGTAGCGCCAGCAGCGCCGGGATGTGCGCCCGCGCGGCCCAGCCCCGGTCGGGACTCGCACCGATGATGCCCACGCGGATCTTCTTCGCTTCCACGCCCGCGACTCCTCGACGACCTAAGCGGACAAGGTCTGTCCGGTTGACTGAGTGCATGACGATAGCCAACCGGACAACTCTCGTCCAGTTATTGCTAGAATCGGCCGATGAACCAACCGCGAAGTGCCGTGGACCGCCTGCTGGTCGACGAGTCGGGGCGCAGCCCGCGCGCCGATGCCCGGCGCAACGTCGAGCGCTTGGTGGCCGCGGCCCGGATCGCGGTCGCCGAGGTCGGCGTCGGTGTGTCCTCCCACGAGATCGCCCGCCGGGCGGGCGTCGGCGTGGGCACTTTCTACCGGCGGGTCCCCTCCCTGGAAGCACTGCTGGAGGCGGTGCTCGACGAGGTGCTGGACGAGATCACGCAGCTGGCCGATCGGGCCCTGGCCGACCCCGACCCGTGGCACGGGCTGGGCGAGTTCGCTGCGGGCTACGTACGTCTGCGGGCCGAGAGCTGCGGCATCAGTGAAGCGCTCGGCGGTGCCTGCCCGGACGGCCTCGCCGAGCGGCTGACGGGTATGCGAGAGCGGATCCGGCAGCTGGTGGAACGTGCGCAGGTGGTCGGCGCCATGCGAGTGGACGTGGCCTGGCAGGACGTGGCGTTCCTGCTCGCCGCCGCGGCGACGGGCGATCACACGCTGGGCCTCCGGGCGGATGACCGCCAGTGGGAACGCAACCTGGGGATCATCCTCGACGGCCTGCGCGCCAGCGAGCCCCTGGCGTCGGTCATCTAGGAAACACCGAGCGGCCCCGGGGAGCAATCCCCGGGGCCGCTGTGTCCCGAGCGGCTCAGTGCCCGCCCGCGTCCACCACCTCGACGCCGCGGATGTTCCGCTCGATGTCCTCGGCCGGCAGCGAGACGGACAGCGCCCAGTAGTAGACGACCAGCGAGAACAGCGCCACGACCGCGATGTCCCACCACAGCGGCAGGTTCCCCCGGGCGCCCACGCCGAAGGTGCCCTGCCAGGAGATGATCCCCATCCCGACCAGGTAGACCGGCAGCCACTGCCCGGCCTTGAAGTCCATCCGCGGCGCGTGGGGCGCCCCCTTCGACGCGGCGTACGCGGAGTACCCGCCGAGCAGCACGTACCCGATGATGATCGCCAGCCCCAGCCGCCACAGGGTGTCCCAGCCGGACCAGTAGATGATCAGGCTCGCCACCACGAACGCCAACGGGGAGATGACCGTGCCGCCGGGCAGGTAGTACGAGCGTTCCATCTCCGGCAGCCGCTTGCGCAGCACCCCGAAGGCCAGCGGCGCGCCCGCATACATCAGCACGACGGCCGAGGTGATGAAGCCGACCAGCCGCTGCCAGCTCGGGAAGGGCAGGAAGCAGAGCACGCCGGCGACCCAGGCGGTGATCAGGCCGGGCCAGGGCACCGAGTTGCGGTCGGTGTACTGCAGGGCGGGCGGCGCGTACCCGTTGCGGCTCAGGCCGTAGGTGACCCGGGAGCTGGAGGTGATGTAGACCAGCCCGGTGCCGGCCGGCGAGATGACGGCGTCGATGAACAGGACCGTCGCCAGCCAGCCGAGGCCGATCAGCGTCGCGAGGCCCGCGAAGGGGCCGCTGATGCCGGGGTAGTCCAGCTCGGCCCAGCCGCCCGCGAAGGCCGACGGCGGCAGGGCACCGATGAACACCACCTGGAGCATCACGTAGACGATCGTGCCGATCACCACCGACCCGATGACGGCCCGGGGGATGTCCCGGCGTGGGTTGCGGCTCTCCCCCGCCCACTGGATGGCCTGCTCGAAGCCCAGCAGCGCGAAGATCACCCCGCTGGTGCTGATGGCCGCCAGCACACCCTTGGCCCCGCCCGGCGCGAAGCCGTGGACGGTGAGGTTGGAAACGTGGAACTCGGTGAACCCGAGCGCGAAGATGGTCAGGATCGGGATCGCGACCTTCCATACGGTGGCCACGCTGTTGGTGTGGGCGAGAAGCCTCACCCCCAGGAAGTTGATCGCGACGAACACCCCGAGCAGGACGGCCGCGACCACGAAACCCGCCCCGGTCAACGTCAGGTCCTCGTTCAGGAGGCCGTTCGCCCAGGTCCAGTGCCGGGCGTAGTTGATCATCGCCTGCACCTCGATCGGCGCGATGGTCGCCGCCTGCAGCCAGGTGAACCACCCGAACGACATCCCCGCGAACCCGCCGAACGCGTAGTGCGGATACCGCGCCGTACCGCCCGCCACCGGGAACAGCCCACCCAGCTCGGCGTGGATCATCGCCAGCAGGACGATCGCCACCGCGCCGATGCCCCAGGACAACAGGGCGGCGGGCCCGGCCGCCACCGCCGCCTTCTGCGCCCCGAACAGCCAACCGGAGCCGATGATCGCCCCGACCGAGGCCCAGAGCAGTCCGACGAGGCCGACCTCGCGCTTGAGCCCGGCCTGCCCTTGAGAGGGCGGGGTCGCGGTATTGGGACGGGCCATGGCACAGCGCCTCTCACCTCGGGGGGAATCCTCCCGACAGTGCCGCAGCACCCTGGACTCCCCACGCCGCAACGCGCTCCGGCCCACCCCTGTCAGCCAGACGGCGGAAGAGGCCTGCGGTGCCGCCCGGCCCCCTTCCGTAGCAACGCCACCGGGGTATCGTCCTGCGGCTCGATCAGCTCGCCGTCGCGCCGCATGATCAGCGGATACGCCTCCGAGAAGTCCGCGGCAACGGCCACCGGCCGCCAGGCACGCCCGTCCCACTCGACCACCAGCCGCGGGACGTCCTGGAACGGATGCAACCCCTGCCGATCCTCGGGCGCGAGCACCAGCGCGTCCCGCGTCCCCGGCGGCCGCTCCCGACCGGCCCGGGCGCCGTACCACTCAGTGAGCGATTCGTCCTCGGGAAAGACCACGTCCTGATCCTCCAGCTCGGCATCGCCCCGAGGTTAGCCCGTTGCGCTCACTCGAACCTCAGAACAAACCGCCCCGGCCGACGAGGCCGGGGCGGTTCATCCGCTCGGTCAGACGGTGCCGAACTCCCCGCATCGCACGGCGGAGACGAAGGCCGACCAGGCATCGGCGGGGAAGACCAGGAAGGGGCCCTCGGGGTCCTTCGAGTCACGGACGGGAACAGTGTCGGAGGCGACCAAGTTCCCTGCTACCTCAATGCAGTTGCCGCCGTTGCTGCTGTACGAGGATTTGAACCACGCGGGTTCGGTGGCGGTCACGGCGGGTCCCCCCTTGATCAGATGATGCCGAACTCCCCGCTCCGCACGGCGGAGACGAAGGCCGACCAGGCGTCAGCCTGAAAGATCAGAGCAGGGCCGTAGGGATCCTTGCTGTCCCGTACAGGCACCCGGTGGAGGAAGTCGTCCGCAACCTCCACGCACTGCCCTTCCTGAGCGCTGTAGCTGCTCTTGCGCCATGAGGCGCTTGTCAGGTCATCCATGCTCAAAACCTCTCCGAACCTGTCGGATGAACTCTCGACTCGCTGCCCGGGACAACGCCTCGACTTGTAGCTGATCGTACTCACCAGCCCACTCGGCCAATACGTCTAGTTCCCGCTCAAGGAAGCCCCGTCGCTGAGTCTCGCCATACCCCACGATGGTCCTGTTTGGCATGGTCAGCAAGGTGATTGGATGTGCGAGCGGCCGGTCCTCGCCGAGCGAGAACGGGCTGATCTGCACGACCATCTGCGGTTGAGCGGACAGTTCCTCCAGATGCAGGAGCTGCTCCACCATGACGTCACGGCCCCCGACGGCCCGGCGCAGGCAACCCTCGTCTATGACGGCGTGGACTCGGGGCGCCGGATGCTGATCAAGGCGCTGCTGCCGATGCAACAACAGCGAGAGCCGCTCCTCGGCCTGATGCTGAGTCGCCCACCCTCGGCGAACTCGCGCTTCTTGATAGGTCCTCGCATAGGCGGGGGTCTGGAAGAGGCTTGGAATGACGTTTATCTCGAACAGCCGCAGCGCCACCGCGTCCGCCTCGCTGCGCAGGTACTCGGCAAAGCCCTCGAACAGAAACCTCTGCCCCGACTTGCGCCACTCCCGTTCGAATCGCTCAGGCGTCTCGAACGCGATATCAAGTCTTCTGGAGAATGGATGGGTTGGAGGCTTGCGACCAGTTTCAACGGCGGACACATGAACAGCCGAGTACCCAGTGAGCTCCGCCAGGCGTTCCTGCGTCCAGCCTCTCGCCTCTCGCAACGCGCGAAGCTCTGCGCCGAACTTGGCGGCGGGCGAAGCATCCGGATCAAGTTCCTTGCGATTCATGATCGCTGGAGACCCTTCCTTCCGGGAAGAAAGGTTGAAGTACTCCAAATCCTAGACCACAGTTGGGACTCCGGGTAGCCATCTCGCTACCGAGAGGAACTGGCTATGAAGCTGCACCGAACTCCGGCAGCCCCACATTCCCCCCGACTCCGCGAGGCCAACACGGTTCCCTCGCGCCAGACCCCCACCGAGTGCTTCCAGGTGGTGATCTACCTCGCCAAGACCAGCCCCGCCTTCCCCGAGTTGGAGATGCGCAGCTGCGAGGAGTACGCGCTCACCCACAACTGGGACGTCACCCTCACCGTCGTGGACGACGAGACGGAGAAGCCCCCGGAGCAACGCCCGCTGCTCCTGGCCGCGTTGCAGACGATCAAGGACAAGGCCGCCGAAGCCATCCTGGTCCCCTCCAAAACGGCCGTCTCCCCCATCGACGGCGAGTTCGACGACTTCGCCAGCCAGGTCGAGAAGGCCGGCGGGTTCGTCCAGGTGGCCCGTCGATGGAGCAACCGATACGGGATCGTTCCCGCCGATGCCCCCAACAAGGCCTCGTTCCCGGTCTGGGTCATCCGGGACCGCAAGACCGGCCACCTGGTGAAGGCGCTGCCACCCCGCCCCGAACCGTTGCGGTTCTACTCGTACGACCGGGCGGAGCGATGGGTGAGCGCCAACGAGCAGCCTCACCCGGACCCGGAGGTCGCCCGATGACCACCACCCTCTCCCGCAAGCGATACGAGATCCGCCTGATCAACTCCCGCAGCCCGCACTTCCTCCTGATGGAGTGCTGGGGCCTGTGGGACCCGGACCAGCATCAGTACCTCCGCGTGCGAGGCGCCTCGGGCAGGATCAGACGGTTCTACACCCAGGCCGCCGCCGAGGCCTACCTCCACTCGGTACCTGACGGCCCCCCGTAGCGGGCACACCGGGTCTCTGAGTGGCCCGTCCTGCCGAGCAGGACGGGCCACTCAACAAGGCCGACTCGCTCAGGACGGCACCTCGGCGAGATGCCGGAACTTGCGGGCGTCGTTGGCCAGGTCGTCCGTGTCGAGCGTGATGTCGTCGCCGTGCTCCACGTAGACCGCCCACATGCTGCCGTCGGCCCAGACGCAGAAGGCGATGTCCTGGGGCTTCCCGGCCTTCTTCATGTCGGTGGTGTGGCCGCACTTCATGACGCCGCCACGTTCGCCCGGGTCGACGGTACGCAGGCCCTCGACGTGCCAGCCGGTGGTCGCCTGGGTGACCAGGCTGTCGATCACGGCCGAGGGCGAGATGATGGGCAGTTCACGGGCGGTGATGAAGACGCTGCGCGACCTGTCCTCGGTCTGGTAGCCGCTGATCTTCGCGTTGCCGAGGGGCGGCGACGCCTTGGGGAGCCGCTCTGCGGGAGTGCTCGGCAGTCCCAGGAACTCCTCCGGCGGGCTGTAGTGGTACGCACGGAGGTCGGCCGTGTCGTGGGCGAAGGCGAGCGCGAGGGCGATGACTGCGGCGAACCCGAAGGCGGCCAGAGTCAGCCAGAGCCGACTGCGCGAGCCCGGCGGTGGGGGCAGGGTCGGGATCGGGGCGACGGGAGTCATGTCCACCAGGACGTCGTCGGCCGGGGTTTGATCTTGATCGAGCACCGGCATATCCGAGCAGGTCAGGGCTGCGGACGCAAGGGATTTGACGGCGGTCTCGACGGACAGTTCCCCGGGCGTTCATCCGACGGGCACCCGGACCTCACCGAGGCCCGGCAGGCTCCGCCCCAGCGGGTGAAGTTGGCTATACAACTCAACCCGGACCGCCAGCCGAGGAGATCCCCATGACCGAGCAACCGCCGCCCTACTGGCTGCGCGACAACTGCCCCTGCGCCGAGTGCCGGGACCCGCGCAACGGCCAGAAGCTGTTCCAGATCAACGACCTGCCGTCGGACCTCACCATCGCGGCGAGCAAGGAGCTCGACGGCAACCTGGAGGTCCTCTGGTCCGACGGGCACCGCTCCCGCTACCCGCTCACCTGGCTCCACGAGGAAGCCGACGGCGACGGCCGCACCGAGCTGGACAAGCGGCTCTGGACGGCCGCCGACTTCGCGCGCGGCATCCCCGAGGCCGACTGGGCGGCCTACCTCGCCGACCCCACCGAGCAGGCCGCCGTCCTCGCCGCCGTCCGCCGCAGCGGCTTCGCCGTGCTGCGCGGGGTGCCGACCGTGGAGCGGCAGGTCCTCCGGGTGGCCGAGAGCTTCGGCTACGTCCGGGTCACCAACTACGGCGAGCTGTTCGACGTCCGGGTCGAGCCGGACCCGAACAACCTGGCCTTCACCAGCGCCGCCATCGCCCCGCACACCGACAACCCGTACCGGGACCCGGTGCCCACCCTCCAGCTGCTGCACTGCCTGGAGAACTCGGCGACCGGCGGCGACTCCGGCCTGGTGGACGGCTTCAAGGCGGCGGCGGTCCTCCGGGACGAGTCCCCCGAGGACTTCGAAACCCTCACCCGCACCCCCGTCCCCTTCGTCTTCCGCGACCGCCGCACCGAACTGCGTGCCGACCGCCCGCTGATCGACGTGGACCCGCTGGGCCGGATCCGCGAGGTGCGCTTCAACAACCGCTCGATCGGCACCCTGCGCGGAAGCGGGAGCGACCTGGAGGCCTTCTACGCCGCCTACCGCCGCTTCGCCGCGATCACCCTGCGCCCCGAACTCCAGCTCACCTTCCGGCTCGACCCGGGCGACTGCCTGGTCTTCGACAACACCCGCCTGCTGCACGCCCGTACGGCCTTCCAGCAGGACGGCCACAGGCACCTCCAGGGCTGCTACGCCGACCTCGACTCACTCGCCAGCACCCTCGCCGTGCTGAACCGCCGCACCGCCGCCCTGGACGGGATCGCCGAGTTGTTCGCGGGCGAGGGCGCCGGGGAGTACCTCGGCGAGGCGGTGACCATGGCCGAGCACATGCTGCAGGCCGCCGCCGCGGCCGAGGCGGCCGGGGCGCCGGACCACCTGGTCGCCGCCGCGCTGCTGCACGACATCGGCCACTTCCAGGGGGCCCTGCACGGCAGGGACCTGATGCGCGGCCAGGACAACCGGCACAGCCACACCGGCGCCGACTGGCTGGCCCGCTGGTTCGGCCCGGAGGTCACCGAGCCGGTCCGGCTGCACGTGGCCGCCAAGCGCTACCTGTGCGCGGTGGAGGACGGCTACCGCGCCCGGCTCTCCGAGGCCTCCGAGTACACCCTGCAGGTCCAGGGCGGCCCGATGGACGAGCGCGAGGCCGCCGCCTTCGCCGAGCTCCCGGGCGCCGTGGACGCGGTGGCCGTCCGTCGCTGGGACGAGCAGGCGAAGGAGGCCGGCGCGAGCACGCCGGACTTCGAGCACTACCGCCCGCTGCTCGCCGCGCTCATGCGCTAGCGCCGGTACGCGAAGGACGCCCGGGAGCGGGACCTCAGTCCATCTCCCGGGCGTGCCGCGAAAGCGCGGACGTGGCCAGCGAGTTGTGCACGCTGAAGGCCACCGTCCCGGGCAGGTAGCGGTCCTGGGACCACTCCACCGGCGTGCCGGTCGGGTCCGTCGTACGCCGCCGCTCGCGCAGCAGCGGGCCGCCCCGGCGGCAGCCGAGCAGCCGGGCGTCCTCCGCGTTGGCGGCGACGATGTCGATGGTGTGGTCGGCGTCGGTGAACAGGATGCCGTGCTCGCGCAGCACCTCCGTGTGCGAGACCACGTCCGGCGGCAGCTCGGCGACGATCTCGCCGACCCGTGGCGGGTAGATGGTGCGCTCGACCATCACCGGCGTGCCGGAGAGCGTGCGCAGCCGGACCGTCACGTACACCTCGGCGCCCGGCTCCAGGCGCAGTTGCTCGCGCTCGGCGGCGCCGGCCGGGCGGCGCACCAGGGAGTCCAGGATGCCGCCGGGCTCCTCACCCATCGAGTACGCCCAGTGGGTGAAGCTGAGCAGTTCGGAGAAGCTCTGCACCCGGGCGCCCCCGAGCACCACCCGGCGGGTGCCGCGACGGGAGGTGACCAGCCCGTCCGAGCGCAGGACGGCGAGCGCCTGGCGGACGGTGCCGCGGGAGACCCCGTACTGCTCGGCCAGCGTGCCCTCGGCGGGCAGCCGGCCCGCCTCGCCGTACGCGCCGGTGGTGATGGCCTCGCGCAGATCGGCGGCCACCTTGCGGTACAGGGCTCCGGCGCGCTCGGTCGGCGGCTGCTCGTCGCCGGCAGCGCGCTCGGCGGGGCGCCCGGGCTCTACTGCCACGTCAGTCAATGTCCCTCCTGGGGCGGTGTCCTGCGCAGCCGTGCCGGCGCGGACAGTCCCGACTGTATCCCGCTGCGCATTCAGAGCATCGCACCGAACGGATCACGCTCCGGTGGCCGGATTCCACCGTTCCCGCAGCCGACCCCGGTTCTGAGTCGTCCGTTCACCTTCCCGTCACCGAACTCCGGCGTACTTACCCCCGTCAGCGAAGTTGGCTAGTCAACTCGGACGGATCCGAACTCACCTCGGACGGTTCCGAACCGCCGCTCGCCTGATCCCCCGATCAAGACACCCGCTTGCAGTTCCCCCTTCTCAGGAGACTGACCCGTGTCCGTGCACCGCGCCCGCTCCGCCGCCTTCGCGGCCGTCCTGACCGCCGCCGCGCTGTCCCTCACCGCCTGCGGTTCCGCCGGCTCCTCCTCCGCGAAGTCCGGCGACGCCGCGGGCGGCAAGAGCGCCAAGACCGCCACCTCCGTCGCCGACTTCGGCGGCATGGACGCCCTGGTCGCCGCCGCCAAGAAGGAGGGCAAGCTGCACGTCATCACGCTGCCGCGCGACTGGGCGAACTACGGCAAGCTGATGGACGACTTCAAGGCGAAGTACGGCATCGAGATCGAGGACGAGAACCCGGACGGCTCCAGCCAGGACGAGATCAACGCGATCACCTCCCGCAAGGGCCAGGACCGCGCCCCCGACGTCGTCGACCTCGGCTCGGCCTTCGCGATCAGCGCCGGCAAGCAGGGCCTGCTGGCCCCCTACAAGGTGACCGACTTCGACAAGATCCCGGCCACCATGAAGGACGCCAACGGCCTGAGCTACAACGACTACGGCGGCTACATGTCGATCGGCTGCGACGCCAAGAAGGTGTCCGTCTGCCCGAAGACCTTCGCCGACCTGCTCAAGCCCGACTACAAGGGCATGGTCGCCCTGAACGGCAACCCGACCAAGGCCGGTGCCGCCTTCGGCGCCGTCTACGCGGCCGCGCTCGCCAACGGCGGCTCGCTGGACAACATCCAGCCCGGCATCGACTTCTTCGGCAAGGTCAAGCAGGCCGGCAACTTCAACCCGGTCGAGGTCACCCCGGCGACCATCGAGAAGGGCGAGACCCCGATCAGCATCGACTGGTCGTACCTGAACGCCGGCTACAGCGACAAGTTCAAGGACAAGGGCATCGACTGGCAGGTGGCCATCCCCTCGGACGGCTCCTACGCCCAGTACTACAACCAGGCGATCAACAAGGACGCCCCGCACCCGGCCGCCGCGCGCCTGTGGGAGGAGTACCTCTACAGCGCCCAGGGCCAGAACGGCTTCCTCGGCGGCTACGCCACCCCCGCCCTGTTCGACTCGATGAAGGCCGCCGGCACCCTGGACGCCACCGCCGCCGCCAAGCTGCCGGCCGTCGAGAAGCCCTTCACCACCTTCCCGACCCAGGACCAGACGGACGCGGCCAAGAAGGTCGTGACCGAGAACTGGGCCAAGGCGATCGCGGGCTGACCTGAGATGACCACGGCTCCCACCCCGGTGCCGGCCACCGCCTCCGCCGCTCACAGCGGCGGGGGCGCCACCGCCGGCCCCGTCACCCCCACCCCGGCCCCGGCCACCGCCGCCACCGCGGCGACCGCCAAGGCCCCCCGCCCGGCCAAGCGCCGGGCCGGCGGCAGCCGCGCCTGGCTCGCCGCCCTCCCCCTGCTGCTCTTCTTCGTGATCGGCTTCGGCCTGCCGGCCGTCGCGATCGCCATCGGCGCGTTCACCACCTCCTCGGACGCGCCCGACGGCGGCGGCACCTTCACCATGGACAACCTCACCGGTTCCCTCCAGGGCGCGTACTGGACCGCCCTGTGGGGCAGCGTGAAGCTCTCGCTGCTGACCGCGCTGATCGCCACCGTGGTCGGCCTGCCGCTGGCCCAGGCCGTGGCGACCTCCCGTTTCCGGGCCTTCCGCGAGGCCGTGATGTCCGCCTCCGGCGTGCTCGCCAACTTCGGCGGCGTCCCGCTGGCCTTCATGTTCGTCGCCACCCTCGGCAACGCCGGTGAGGTCACCAAGAAGCTCGGCCTGACCAAGCACGGCTGGAACCTCTACACCTTCTCCGGCCTGTCGGTGGTCTACCTCTACTTCCTGGTCCCGCTGATGGTCATCACCATCACCCCGGCCCTGGAGGGCCTCAAGGCCCAGTGGCGCGAGGCCGCGTACAACAACGGCGCCACCTCAGTGCAGTACTGGCGGCACGTGGCACTGCCCGTCCTGCTGCCCTCGCTGCTCGGCGGCTTCGTGCTGCTGTTCGGCGCCTCCTTTGCCGCGTACGCCACCGCCGAGGCCATGGTGGGCAGTTCGGTGCCGCTGATCTCGATGCAGATCGGCGACGCGCTGTCCGGCAACGTCCTGGTCGGCCAGGGCAACCTCGCCCTCGCCCTCGGCCTCGACATGATCGTGGTCGCCTGCCTGGTGATGGCCCTGTACCTGCCCCTTCAGCGCCGGAGTGCCAAGTGGCTCGCCTGATCAATCGCATCCGTTTCGGCCGCGGCCTGGTCCTGCTGATCTGCGGGATCTACTTCGCGGTGCCGATGGCCGCCTCGCTGTGGTTCAGCATCGACGACAACAAGGGCGGCACCACCTTCCGCGCCTACACCGAGCTGCTGAACGCCCCCGGCTTCACCGACAGCCTGGTGCTCAGCCTCGAACTGGCCGCCGTCACCGTCGCGGTGCTGCTGCTCCTGCTCGTCCCGGCGGTGCTCGCCGCCCGGCTCGGCGCGCCGAAGCTGGGCCCGGTGATCGAGGTGATGTGCTCGATGCCGCTGGTCGTCCCGGTCGTCGCGCTCACCACCGGCATCATCGGCGTGCTGCGCTGGGGCCCGGACTACCTCCAGGACACCCCGCTCTTCCAGACCATCGTGGCCATCCAGGACCCGAAGTTCCCGATCGTCCTGGTCATCGCCTACGTGCTGATGGCGCTGCCGTTCGCCTACCGGGCGATCGACGCCGGCCTGCGCGGCGTGGACGTGGTCACCCTGGTCGAGGCCGCCCGCAACTGCGGGGCCGGCTGGCTGCGCGCGGTGTTCACCGTCGTCCTGCCCAACCTGCGCAGCTCGCTGCTGAACGCGGCCGTGCTCACCGTCGCCCTGGTGCTCGGCGAGTTCACCACCGCCTCGATCCTCGGCTTCGCCCCCTTCTCGGTGTGGATCAACTCCAACGGCAAGAGCGACGGCCAGATGTCCGTCGCGGTCTCGATGCTCAGCCTGCTGATCGTCTGGCTCGTCCTGCTGCTGATGTCCGCCGTCGGCCGCGGCCGCAAGACCGCCCGGTCCTGAACCACCCCACGCTTTCCAGGAGTCACCAGTCATGACCACGGCCACCGCCCCCGTCACCGGCGTCGCGCTCGCCCCGGGCAGCGCCACCGTCGAGTTCCGCTCGCTGCGCCGCTCCTTCGGCGCCACCACCGCGCTCGACGGCCTCGACCTGACCGTCCACCCCGGTGAGCTGGTCGCCCTGCTCGGCCCGTCCGGCTGCGGCAAGACCACCGCGCTGCGCATCCTGGCCGGCTTCGAGCAGCACGACTCGGGCGAGGTCCTGGTCGACGGCCAGGACATCACCTCGATCCCGGCGCACAAGCGCGACGCGGGCATGGTCTTCCAGTCGTACAGCCTCTTCCCGCACCTGACCGCGCTGGACAACATCGCCTTCGGGCTGCGGATGCGCGGCACCGGCAGGGCCGAACGCCGCAAGCGCGCCGAGGAGTTGCTGGAGCTGGTCGGCCTGCCGCACCGCGCCGGGCACTACCCGCACCAGATGTCCGGCGGTCAGCAGCAGCGCATCGCGCTGGCCCGCGCGCTCGCCCTGCAGCCGCGCGTGCTGCTGCTGGACGAGCCGCTGTCCGCGCTGGACGCCAAGGTCCGCCTCCAGCTGCGCGAGGAGATCCGGCGCCTGCAGCAGGAGTTGGGCATCACCACCCTGTTCGTCACCCACGACCAGGAGGAGGCGCTGTCGATGGCAGACCGGGTCGCGGTGCTGCGTGCCGGCAAGCTGGAGCAGTGCGCCACCCCGTCTGAGCTGTACGGCCGGCCGGCCACCGCCTTCGTCGCCGAGTTCGTCGGCACCATGAGCCGCATCCCGTGCTCCCGCACCTCGGACGGCGTCGAGGTGCTCGGCCGCCGGCACGCGGTGGACGGCGCGATCCCGGCGGACGGCGACCTGCAGGTGCTGGTCCGCCCGGAGAACGTCACCCTCACCCCGTCCGAGGACGGCCCGGCGCTGGTGATCACCGCGTCCTTCCTGGGCGCCGTCACCCGGCTCACCGTCCGCCTGGACGACGGCACCGAGGTCAAGGCCGACCTGCCCACCGAGGCCGCCGCCGCCCTGCCGGCCGGCTCGCGCGCCGACCTCACGCTGCCGGAGCGCCCGGTGCTGGTGGACCGCCGTACCGCCTGAGCCCCCGCTACGGGAGAATCCCCTGCGAAGGGTCCCGCCGCCGAGGGTCTTCCACCGCCCCTGCACCGTCCGAAGAAGCACCGAAGGTACCGCCATGCCTGAAACCGCCATGCCCGAAACGCCCGAAACCGTGCCCGCACTCCCCTCCGCCGTCCTCTTCGACATGGACGGCACCCTGGTCGACACCGAGCAACTGTGGTGGCAGGCCGCCGCCGAGCTCGCCGAGGAGCTGAACCGCCCGCTCACCGACCAGGACGCCCCCGAGGTGCTCGGCCAGGCCGTCGAGCACACCGCCGCCCACCTGCACAAGGTCAGCGGCACCACCCTCGGCGAGGCCGAACTCGCCGCCCGGCTGGGCGAGTCCTTCGCCACCAAGGTCGCCGCCGAGACGGTGCCGCGCCCCGGCGCGCTCGCCCTGCTGGCCGCGCTGCGCGCGGCCCGGGTGCCCACCGCACTGGTCTCCGCCTCCCCGCGCCGGGTGGTCGACCTGGTGCTCTCGGCGATCGGCCGCGACTGGTTCGAGGTCACCCTGGCCGCCGAGGACACCGCCCGCACCAAGCCCGCGCCCGACCCGTACCTGGCCGCCGCCGAGCGGCTGGGCCTGGACCCGGCCGTCTGCGTCGCCGTCGAGGACACCCCGACCGGGGTCGCCTCCGCCACCGCGGCCGGCTGCGCCGTGCTCGCCGTGCCGTCCACCGCCGTCCCGATGCCGGACGGCGACCGGATCACCCTGCTGACCAGCCTGGAGCAGGTCGACCTCGCGCTGCTCGGGAAGCTCTGCGCCGCGCCGGCGGTTTGACAGCGACATGTCCTACCTCCTGCTCGCCCTCGCCATCATCAGCGAGGTCTGCGCCACCAGCTGCCTCAAACTCACCGAGGGGTTCACCCGTCTCTGGCCCAGCATCGGGGTCGGGATCGGCTACGCACTCTCCTTCTTCCTGCTCGGCCGCGCCCTCAAGCACATACCGGTCTCGGTCGCGTACGCGGTCTGGTCGGGCGCCGGGACGGCGGCGGTCGCCGGGATCGGCGTGGTCGCCTTCGGGGAGTCGCTGGGCCGGCTGCAGTGGCTGGGCCTCGCGCTGGTGATCGTCGGGGTGGTCGTGCTCAACCTCAAGGGCAGTCACTGACGAATCGTCACATCACGTTCCACCGGGCCGGGGTGGGAGTCGGACGCACCGACTTCCCATCCCGGCCCGTTCGTTGCCGCAGAGCGCGGCATCTCGCGCCGCCGACGTCAAGACCACGCCTCCTCCGCGCAAGGATCCCGTGTGCATACGGGTCGAGACCCGGCAGCGCGGATCGCCCACGCACCAACGGCGCTATGCTCGGCCGGTCCGACAACCGACGCATCGGGGGAGAAAATGGCCGATTTCACGGTCAGTCCCGAATTCCTGGCCAAGCTCGCCAAGGACCTCAAGGGCTGTGGCGACGAACTCGACCAGGGGCTGAAGGCGCTCAAGGAGGCGAGCCGCGACGGACTCGGCTTCGACTTCCTGGAGGACGCCGGCAAGCACTTCCAGGAGAAGTGGGAGTACGGCCTCAAGAAGGTCCGCGAGTGCGTCAAGGTCCTCGACGACGGCCTGGACAAGGTCGCGCAGTCCTACGACGGCACCGAGAAGAGCATCACCAAGGCCCTCACCCCGGCGGCGGGGCAGTCGTGACCGACCCCAAGCCCGACTGGTCCGGCTGAAGTTGCCCCGGTTTGATGGACAACCTTCCGCTTTGGGACACTGGGTCCCGCAAGGAGGAGTTCATCGTGCCAAGGACGCGTCCGGCCTACC
>NZ_JBICZB010000050.1:0-61347 GCF_043201815.1 Kitasatospora sp. NPDC048296 | reverse complement strand
CGCCAGCAGCTGGCGCGACCACCCGCTCGTGACCAGCACAAACTGCCATGCTGACGTCGCGAGGAGTGTTGCATCTGATGCAATTCATCCTCTTTGTCGAGGGCGACGATGTCCAGCTCGCCCTCGACACAGCGCCAGTTGCGATCCAGGATGCGGAGCCCGGCCTCCACGAGGCGGCGGGCGGCGACCTGCTCCCCGTAGCGGCCGAGCCCGTTCTTGGTGTTGCGGTCCGGGCTCTTCCCGGTGCCCGCCCCGGCTGCGGCCGCGTTCGGTACGGCCTGGTCCTGCACGACGGTGTTCTGCACGGTGACCACCTCCGCCGAGGAGGCTGCACCGCCGTGCGCGGCGAAGCCGGGGAATTCCCCGACCCTGTGGATAACTCGGCCCTGTGGATAACTTTTGTCACCCGCAGGGGTGAGAAGCCCCCGTCACGCGAAATTCGACTGGACACCGCGGGACGGAGTCGTCCAACGTCAGTTCCCGAAGCCGGACTCGTCCGAGGGCAGCTCCAGATCGCTCTTCGCGAGTTCCTCGATGTTCACGTCCTTGAAGGTCAGCACCCGGACCTTGCGGACGAACCGGGCCGGCCGGTACATGTCCCAGACCCACGCATCCGCCATCGACACCTCGAAGAACACCTCGCCCTGGACCGAGTGCACCTGCAGCTCGTAGTCATTGGTGAGGTAGAACCGTCGCTCGGTCTCGATCACGTACTTGAACAGGCCGACGACGTCCCGGTACTCCCGGTAGAGCTTGAGCTCCATCTCGGTCTCGTACTTCTCGAGATCTTCGGCACTCATCCAGGCGTCCCCTCAACTTGTCACGTCCACCCATTGTGGACCACCGCACCTACGCTCAGAGCCGTACCGGATCGACCGGCGGGCCCTCTGCCAGCAGCCGCCCGAGGAAGTCCACCAGTCCGGCCGGATAGACCGTCTCGGCGGTCCCCCGCAGTTCCTCGACCGTCCACCAGCGCGCCGCGAGCAGTTGGGCGTGTTCGTCCTCGCCCATACCCGAGTGGTCCAGACCCGTCTCCGTGGTCCGGGCCAGGTGGAACCACTGTTCCTGCTCGTAGCGCTGTCCCTGAAAGGAGAACGACACCGTGCCGTACGCCACCAAGGGCCCCAGGTCCACACCCCGCAAGCCGGTCTCCTCCGCGAGCTCCCGTTCGGCCGCCTCGCGCACGTCCTCCCCCGGCTCCAAGCCGCCCCCGGGCGTGAACCACCACGTCTCCCCGGGCACGGCCGGATCGGCGCCCAGGAAGAGGAGGATGCGGTCCAGCCCGTCCAGCAGCAGGATCCGCGCCGCCCGGCGACGCTGTGCTGTCATGGCAGCGCTCCACACTCCTTCCGTACGCATCGGTGGCGCTATCGATCCTGCCACCCGACGCGTACGTCCGGGGCGATGTTCGGCAGAGCGGCCCGGCCGGCGACGGCCGCGCTCAGGAGCTGCGCCCCCGGCGAAGCCTGCGGGCCAGGCCCGCCACCCCGCCCACCGCCGAGGTCACGACGATCAGCGCCGCGCCCGCAACGCTGGCGTAGGCGGCCGGCTCCAGCGGCCCGGGCTCGGCGGCCCCGGGGCCCGCGAAGGAGTCGAAGGCCGTGGTGCGGTCGAGCAGGCCCATCCGGCCGAAAGGTTGCAGGATGGCCTCGACCCTGGCCTCGACCTCGGTGGTCGGGACGGTCCCGCCCTCGACCTCCAGGTGGGTGCGGGAGTCGAGCGAGCCGACCCGGTTGTCGCCGAGCAGGAACAGCCGTCCCTGCGGCACCGTCGCGCTGAACGACTCGCCCTGGCGACCCTGGGTCGCGAGGTAGGGCTCCTCCACCGGCCGGCCGTTGACCGTCAGCCTGTGGTCACTGTCAGTGGTGGCGACGGTGTCCCCGCCGACCGCAACCACCCGCTTGACCATGAGTTCCCCGCCCCAGGCCTGGTCGCGGAAGACCACCACGTCACCCCGGCCGATGGCACCGCCGCCCACCTTCCGGGCGAGCACGGTGTCCCCGGCCTGGAGGGCCGGGTACATCGAGGCGGTGGGGACCTTGTACGGCCGGTAGTCGATCGCGATGAGGGCGAAGCCGCCGATCATCAGCACCAGCCCGAGCGCGAGCGCGATGCCCTGCAGCACCGCGGCGGGCCCGCGCCGCGGAGGGGCGTCAGTGGCCGGACGGTCGGCCGACTGTTCCACGACACTGCTCATCGACACCGTCCACCTCAGGCCGACCGGAGAACACCACTGGCACGCCGGTGGCTCGGGCGCGAACGCCGACGGGCCGTGGCACGTCCGAGCAGATTACTCGCCGGTACCACGGCCCGCGCAAGAGCTGGAGACGACCCGGTGGAGCTCAGGACTCCTTCCGGCGGTCCGCCCGGGCCCGGACCCGACGCACCACCGGAAGCAGGACGACGGCACCCACCACACCGGCCGCGGGAGGCGCCATCGGCAGGGTCTCCGCCAAGTCCTTCTGGTCGAAGGTGTCCGGCACCGGCAGCGTGGACCAGTGGCCGATCGGCCAGGCCACCACGAAGGCACGCCCGATCACGTTGTCCACCGGCACGGCCCCACCGCCCGGCTGGTCCATGTGGAAACGGGAGTCCAGCGAGTCCGCGCGGTGGTCTCCCATCACCCAGATCCGGCCGCTCGGCACCCTCACCGGGCCGAAGGGCTGAGTCCCGCAGGGGGTGTTGCCCGGGTAGATGTACGGCTCGTCGAGCGCGACACCGTTCACCATGACCGGCCCGTCGCCCTTGCACTCGACGGTGTCGCCGCCGACCGCGATGACGCGCTTGATCAGGTCCTTCTCATTCGTGGAGGGCATCAGGCCGATGAAGCTGAGCACGTCCTGGAAGCCCCGGACGAAGGAGTTGCTGCTCCGCTGGGACGGCTCGTCGTTCAGCCAGCCGCCCGGGTCGTGGAACACCACGACCTCACCGCGCTCGGGCTCGGCCCCGAACCAGGGGGTCAGCTTGTCCACCAGGACGCGGTCGCCGACCTGCAGCGTGTTCTGCATCGACTCCGACGGAATGGAGAACGCCTGGACGAAGAAGGTCTTGATCACCAGCGCGAGGATCAGCGCGATGCCGATCAGGATCGGCAGCTCCTTCAGGAAGGACCGCTGCTTGTGCGGCTTGGCCGAAGCCTCCGACTCCGACTCCTCCGCCGGCTCGGCCCCCCGCCGCAGGGGCTCCGATGAGTCCTCCGGTCCGGTGCCGTGCTCGTCAGCTGTCTGAGCGGTCGTGTCATCGACCGCGGCCGAGGGCGCCGAGGAATCGGCGGACCGGGTCACCCGGCCACCGCCCGGGTGCTCGGGTTCCCCGGCGCCCGAACGGGCACCGATCACCAAATCCCCCACAACGTCTCCTCCCTGCTGTGCGGACGCCCGCGCGCCCGCGCTCAGAGTGCCGCACAGCGGGCACCACGCTCGCCACGACCATGAACGCATCAGGGCTGCCCACAACGGGCTCCCCTGACACCAACGCGGCCTCGGCGCACAGCCGGGATCCCGGCCGCACCTGCACTTCTCTATCACTCCAAGGCATCCGGCTCACGGTTCCACACGCGCGGCCCGGCCGTTCAACGGCCGGAGCGACTCACTCGGGAGGCCGCCCCGGTCGGCGAATGACGAGCGGCAGGATGCCCAACAAACCCATAACGAGCGGAGGTTGCATTGGAACCGGCCCAACGCCCATCGATTTCGGCGCAGTTCCGCCGGGCGGTGAAGCCCCGGCAAGAGAGGAGAGTGAACTCGGCTCATCGAGTTGATGGAAGCGGTCCAGCGGCCAGGCGATCACGAACGCGCGACCGACCACACCGCTCAGCGGGATGGTCCCCTGCCCCGGATTGCCCATGTGGAAGCGGGAGTCGGCGGAGACGTCGCGGTGGTCACCCATGACCCACAGGCGGCCCTTCGGCACCGTCACCTTGAAGGGCTGCCGGGACGGCGGGTTACCCGACGCGAGGTACGGCTCCGCAACCGCGCGGCCGTTGACGCTGAGCCGGCCCTGCGGGTCGCAGCACTCGACGGTGTCCCCGCCGACACCGATGACGCGCTTGATCAGGTCCTGCTCGTTGTCGGACGGCAGCAGCCCGACGAAGGTCAGCACGTGTTTGGCCGCGCCCAGCACCGGACCGTCGTCGGACGGCTTGTAATCGTTCTCCAGCCAGCCGCCCGGGTCCTTGAACACCACCACATCGCCGCGCTGCGGCTCACTGCCGAACCAGGGGGTCAACTTGTCCACCAGCACCCGGTCCCCGACCTGGATGGTCTGCTCCATCGAGCCCGAGGGGATCACGAACACCTGGATCAAGAAGGTCTTCATCACCAGCGCCACCAGCAGCGCCACCAGGATGATCAGCGGGAACTCGCGCAGCAGCGAGCGCTTGCGCCGACGGGCCGCGCGTCGGGCGCTGCGGCGGCGCTCGGCGCGGCCGCGGACCGGCAGGGCAGGGTCGGGCGCGGCGCCACCCGGTCCGGTGTCACCCGGCTCCGTGGCCGGGTGGTCGGCGACCCGCCCCCTACCTCTGGTCCCCATGACCACCCGTCCCCGCAATCGCGGCGAAGGCCGCAGGCCGGTCCAGACCGGTCCAGCGCGAAAACGGGTAGACCAGCCAGTCCGCCCGGCCGATCACCTTGTCCTCGGGCACGAAGCCGCCGCCGGGCTCGCCGAGGTGGTCGCGGGAGTCCCGGGAGGCGCTCCGGTGGTCGCCCAGCACGAACAGCTTGCCGGCCGGCACCACGATGTCGAAGGCCACGTCGGACGGCTGGTCGCCCGGGTCCAGGTAGGAGGTCTCGTCGACCGGCACGCCGTTGACGGTGATCGGCTTGCCCGGGCCGGTGCTGGTAACCCGGTCCCCGCCGACTCCGATCACGCGCTTGACGTAGACCGTGTCCCCGGCCGGGGCGAGCCCGAGGTCCCGGCCGAGCGAACGAAGGTTGTCCCAGAAGCCCGGCTGCTCGGCCGACTCGGGGAGGAAGGAGCCCGTCCCGTCGAAGACCACGACATCGCCCCGCTGGGGGTGGCCGCCGAAGGCGTAGGCGAGCTGGTTGGCGATCAGCCGGTCGCCGGGCCGCAGGGTGTCCTCCATCGAGCCGGAGGGCACCGTGAACGGACGGGCGACGAAGGCGTTCACCAGGAGCACGGTCGCCAGGCAGATCCCGACCAACAGCAGCAGGTCCCGCGACCGCGAGTGCCCGGACCCCTCGTCCGGCTCCTCGCCCTCGCCTTCGCTCGGCTCCGCACCCTCGTGCGGCTCCTCGCCGTCGCGCAACTCCTCAGCGAGGACACCAGCACCCACGCTGGCGACGACACCCGCACCCGCACCCGCACCCGCACCCGCACCCGCACCCGCACCAGAAACCGCCGCGGAACCCTCCCCCGAAACACCCCCGGAAACACCCCCGGAAACGACCGCGGACCGCGACAGCGAGTCCGCACCGGAGGGTGCGGGACTGCCGTCGCGGTCCGCGGGTGGTTCGTGCGTGCTCATCGGGGGCTGAGCTTACCTTGCGGCCGCCCGGCCCTTCAGAGCGCTCCGATCCCCCGGCGTGGCCGGGGGCCGGTGGATCAGCGGTCGCGCTTCTCCTTGATCTTCGCGGCCTTGCCGCGGAGGTCACGCAGGTAGTACAGCTTGGCGCGGCGAACCGCACCGCGGGTCACGACCTCGATCTTCTCGACGACCGGGGTGTGCACCGGGAAGGTGCGCTCCACGCCGACGTTGAAGCTGACCTTGCGGACGGTGAAGGTCTCACCGACGCCGGCGCCGTGGCGGCGGATGACGACGCCCTGGAAGACCTGGACACGGGAGCGGTTGCCCTCGATGACCCGGACGTGGACCTTCAGGGTGTCACCGGCGCGGAAGGCCGGAATGTCGCTACGCAGCGAGGCCGCGTCGACAGCAGCGAGCTTGTTGCTCATGTTGCTCTCCATCGCAGGCGCCACGGGCCGCCCACGGAAGTTCGTCACAATGGGGTCTGCTGCGGGCCGCGTCGGCTGACGGCGATCCCCCCGTGGCGGGGGCGCCGGTCCACGTGCCCCCTACGGGAGGGAACCAGCGACAGACAGCAGCCGCCTATTCTTCCACACCACCGGCCACGGACCGAAATCGGCCGAGCTCCTCGTCCCAGGCCAGGCCCAGGACGCTGAGCGCCTGGCGGTCCTTCTTGTCGAAGGCGCCGTACTGCCAGCGCTCGACCAGGTCGGGCCGGTTGGCCAGGGTGCGGGCGAAGGCCTGCTCCCGGCGCCAACGGGCGATCTTGCCGTGGTTGCCGCTGAGCAGCACGTCCGGCACGGTCCGGCCGCGCCACTCGGCGGGCTTGGTGAAGACCGGGCCCTCCAGCAGATCGGCCATCGCACCGGGGGCGAAGGAGTCGTCCCGGTGGGACTCGGCGTTGCCGAGCACGCCGGGCAGCAACCGGGCGATCGCCTCGACCATCACCAGCACCGCGACCTCGCCGCCGGCCAGCACGTAGTCGCCGATCGAGGCCTCGACCACCGGCATCCGGGTGGCCGCCTCCTCGATCACCCGGCGGTCGATGCCCTCGTACCGCGCGGGGGTGAACGCCAGCCAGGGGCGGCCGGCCAGCTCCTGGGCGAGCTCCTGGGTGAACGGGCGCCCGCTCGGAGTGGGCACGACCAGCGTGGGCAGCTCGCCCTCGGGTCCGCCGGCGACGACCGCGTCCAGCGCCTCGCCCCACGGCTCGGGCTTCATCACCATGCCGGGGCCGCCGCCGTACGGGCTGTCGTCCACCGTGCGGTGCACGTCGTGGGTCCACTCGCGCAGGTCGTGGACGTGCACGTCCAGCTGGCCGCGGGCGCGGGCCTTGCCGACCAGCGAGATGTTCAGCGGCTCCAGGTACTCGGGGAAGATCGTGACGACGTCGATCCGCATCCCGGACTGGACGCCCGCGACGGCATCCCGGCCGACGGCCGGACCGGCATCGGGAACGACACCCGGACCGTCGACCTGGGGGGTCTGCTCAGCGGTCACGCCGACTCCCCCGACTTCGCCGAATCACCGGACTCACCGGCCCCGCCCACCTCACCGGGCGCCGCCGACGCCTCCGTCGACTCCTCAGCCGGATCCTCCGCCGCCGCACCGGCGACCTCGGCCTGCTCGGGGTCGATCAACCCGGCCGGCGGGGTGATCACGGCACGCTGGTTCTCCAGGTCGATGGTCGGCACGATCTGGCTGACGAAGGGCACCAGCACCTCCGTCCCGTCGGCCTTCTTCACCGTGAGCAGGTCCTGGTACGGGAGGTGGACCACCTCGGTCAGCTCGCCGACCGGGGTGCCGTCGAGCAGCACCACATCGAGGCCGATCAGCTGGTGGTCGTAGTACTCCTCCGGGTCCTCGGGCCGCTCCTCCGGGTCGACCTCGGAGATGAGCAGGGTGCCCCGCAGCGCCTCGGCCGCGTTGCGGTCCTTGACGCCGACGAAGCGCAGCAGCAGTCGGCCGCTGTGCACCCGGCCGGACTCGATGGTCAGCGGTCCGGCCGAGGCCGGGTCGGTGAGCAGGACGGCACCGGGGCCGAGCCGGAGTTCCGGCTCGTCGGTGCGGACCTCGACACTGACGTCCCCCCTGATGCCGTGGGCGCGGCCGATCCTGCCGACGACGAGCTGCACGGTGATCGTTCTCCTGGAGTTGCTGAGCGAGAGGGCAGAGACAGGTAAGCAGAGCAGCCGGCACGTGGCGGCGCGTGGCACACGCGCCGCGGGAGCCAGCAAAAAAGGCCGACCGGGACGACATGCGTCCCGGTCGGCCTCAAGCCCGACGGCTGAACGAGCAGCTGCGTCAGCGAATGTTGTCCACGTCGACCAGGTCGACCCGGACGTTGCGACCGCCGAGGGCGCCGACCACGGTGCGCAGAGCGCGCGCCGTGCGGCCGCCCCGGCCGATCACCTTGCCGAGGTCATCGGGGTGCACTCGCACCTCGATGGTGTTGCCCCGACGCAGGTTGCGCGAGCGCACCTGCACCTCGTCGGGGTGCTCGACGATGCCCTTCACCAAGTGGTCGAGGGCGTCCTCGATCACGATCAGGCCTCGGCGGCGGCGTCGGCGTCGGCCTTGTCCGACTTCTTGGCCTTCGGGGTGATGGCGACACCGGTGGTGGCGTCCTCGAAGCCGGCGACGGCCTTGGCGAACAGGTGCGAGAAGTCCTCGACCTTCGGCTCGGCGACCTTCAGCGGCGCCGGAGCCGGCAGGCCCTTGAACTTCTGCCAGTCGCCGGTCAGCTTCAGGATGGCGAGCACCGGCTCGGTCGGCTGGGCGCCGACGGACAGCCAGTACTGGGCGCGGTCGCTGTCGACCTCGATCTTCGAGGGGTTGTAGGTCGGCTGGTAGATGCCGATCTCCTCGATCGCGCGACCGTCACGCTTGGTGCGGGCGTCGGCGACGACGATGCGGTAGTGCGGGGAGCGAATCTTGCCGAGACGCTTCAGCTTGATCTTGACTGCCACGGGAGTGGATTCTCCTGGTGTTGACGTGGGTGAGCGTCCTCGCCATCCGCGTGGGGTTGCGGGGCGGGGCGTTCAAGGGACACGCCAGCCGTAGGAGAGAGGGGTCCTGCTCGGCTGCCGAGTACTCAGCTGTCCATTCTGCCATACCGGCGAGGACGGCCTTCACCCGACCTCCGCGGACTGAGCTGCTCAGACCGCCGGGGACCGCGGCGCCCAAGGCCCGGAACACGCGGTTCAGGGCTCGACCGGGAGCCCCCGCTCCCGGTCAGCCCACAGACTCACCGACTCCGATCGTCCGATCACCCCGGTCGCACCGACTGCCCGCACAGTCGCCGACCGGTCCCGGACGACCGGTTACGCGATCTTGAACGGCTGCTGGCACGCGCCGCAGACGATGGACGCCTGCGCCAGCACGGACGGCACGACCCGGACATTGCGTCCGCAGCCGCAGACCGCCTTGACCCGAACGCCGCCGCCGGAGGACCCGTGCCGGGCGGCCGGGCCGCGGAAGGCTCGGTTGGTGCCGTCGCCGGCCACCGCTTCCTGGTGCGCGCCGAGGGCGCGGTCCAGGCGCTCGATGGTTTCGGCGTAGCGCTCCTGCGTCTCCTTGAGCATGGTCACCTGGGAGAAGCCGCTGCTCGCGTGCGGCTCGACCGGGTGCGCCAGACCCAGCTCGGAGGCGAGCATCAGGAAGCGCCGGTTGTGGTAGCGGCCCGCGCGCGAGGTGTCCCGGATGTCCCGGGCCGCGGCCAGACCGTGGGCAGCCTCGTGGAGGAGCCGCTCGAAACCGAGCCGCGTGCCACAGGCCGAGGAGGACTCTCCGATCAGGGCCTCGGGCGAGGCCAGGTCCGGGAGGTCCTGGTGGTAGGCCTGGATGTCACTCCAGGCGGCGGCCAGTTCGGCCGCGAGGACGAGGGGCTGTGTCGTGCTCACGCTAGACCAACGATGCAGGGCGAGCTGATGTTCCGCATGTTCCCGTTCTCCGGGAATTCCCAGGGAACTCCCAGGAATGCGCGACTGTGCGCGAATTGCGCGTTCCGGATCTGACGCAAGACCAACCCCCTGCCGGTTTCGGCCCGTCGCAGAGTCGGCGGGCCTCGTGAATTCCATCCGAGGGGCGGGCTGTCGCCCCAGGGACGTACGGCCCGTGGACCCGCCGAAGTTGACAGGGCCACGGGCCGTACACCGTACCGCTATTCCGTTAATACCGGCAGTTGACCGGCCAGTAGGGATGTCGGGTGTCGGTAGTCCCCCGAGAGAGTTACCGGATTCTTACCAACCCGCATTCCGGGCGAATGTCGCCGCTAACGGTCATCGCCTGCGGGTAACAGGCATCAGTACGCACGCGCGACGATCGCGATATTGCCGTCCTGGTCGTCCGACTGCGGCACCGAACCGTCGGCCGCGACGATGCAGCGCACCGTGACGCCCTGCTCGGACAGCTTGGCCTCGCCCTCCGGGCCGAGGTCGGCCCAGGAGATCCGGCCCCAGCCGGTCGCGGCGGCCTCGACGGCCTCGTCGAGGGTCTTGACGTCGACGGTACGGGCCTCGCGGCGCTCGCGGGACTGGCGCAGCAGCAGCGCCTGGTCCTCCTCCAGGATGCCCGGCAGCAGCGCGGCCAGGGCGTCGATGGAGACCGGCTCCTTGCCGCCCGGGATGCGGCGGGCCAGCATCGCGGTGCCGTTCTCCAGGTCGCGCGGGCCGACCTCGATCCGCAGCGGAACGCCCTTGAGCTCCCAGTCGACGGCGCGGCGGCCGAACGGGGTGTCGGTGCGGTCGTCGACGACGGTCCGGATGCCGGCCGCCTCCAGCGCGGCGCCGATCTCGCGGACCTTGGCGATGACGGCGTCGTCGCCCTTGATGGCCAGCACGACGGCCTGGACCGCGGCCAGGCGCGGGGGCACCCGCAGGCCGTTGTCGTCGCCGTGGGACATGATCAGGCCGCCGACCATGCGGGTCGAGACGCCCCAGGAGGTCTGCCAGACGTGCTCGCGCTCGGCGCCCTGCAGCTGGTAGGTGGTGTTGAACGCCTTGGCGAAGTTCTGGCCCAGCTCGTGGCTGGTGCCCATCTGCAGGGCCTTGCCGTCGCCCATCATGCCCTCGAGGGTGAGGGTGTTGATGGCGCCGGCGAAGCGCTCCTTGGCGGTCTTGCGGCCGAGCACGACGTCGATGCCGAGCACGTTGGTCATGAAGTCGCCGTAGACCTGGGTGTGGATCATCGACGCGTACTCACGGGCGTCCTCGTAGGTGGCGTGGGCGGTGTGGCCCTCCTGCCAGAGGAACTCGGTGGTGCGCAGGAAGACGCGCGGACGCAACTCCCAGCGGACCACGTTGGCCCACTGGTTGATCAGCAGCGGCAGGTCGCGGTGGCTCTGCACCCACTTGGAGAAGTACTCGTTGATGATCGTCTCGGAGGTCGGCCGGACGACGACCGGCTCCTCCAGCTGCTTGCCGCCACCGTGGGTGACCACCGCGAGCTCGGGCGCGAAGCCCTCGACGTGCTCGGCTTCCTTGGTCAGGTAGGACTGCGGGATGAACATCGGGAAGTAGGCGTTCTGCGCGCCCGCCTTCTTGATGCGCGCGTCCATCTCCTGCTGCATCCGCTCCCACAGGCCGTAGCCGTACGGTCGGATGACCATGGTGCCGCGCACCGGACCGTTGTCGGCCAGCTCGGCCTTGTTGATGAGGTCCTGGTACCAGCGGGGGAAGTCTTCCGCCTGGGGGGTGAGAACGGGTGCCTTAGCCATGGGCCGAATCGTACGGGGCGCGGCCCTCCGGTTTCGAATCGGTATCACACCCGCGGCAGTGGTTACGGCCCCCGCAGGGGGCGCACGACCGCGACACGCGCGCACCACCCTGCACCCCTCTGGACGCCGGGCCCGACCCGCTGTTCGCTTGAGTGGGGCGGGACTTTGGGGGAGCCGTAGCAGCACACCGAAGGACCGGATGGGAGGCCGCGATGGCTTCAGCTCGGACGACCGGCACGACCGTACGACCAACAGGCGCACGATCGCACCACCCGCAGCCCGGGGCCGCCGCGCCCGCGCGGGCGCGCGACTGGGCGGAGATCCAGGAACGCATGCTGGTACCGCTCTACGAGGCGGTGTACGACCGCCTGGAGGTCGGCCCTGCCAGCAGCGTGCTGGGACTGGGCTGCCGGTCCGGACTGGCCCTGCTGCTGGCGGCCGGACGGGGCGCCCAGGTCGCCGGGCAGGAGCCGCGGGACGAGCTGCGCGAGCTGGCCCGCAACCGTCGGCTGCGGGTGTGCGCCGGGTCCCGGCCGACCGCCGCCGTCCCCCGCTCGGCCCATTCCCTGGTGACCGTTTTCGAGCAGTTGCCCGGCGCCGCCGAGCCCCGCGCGGTGGTCGCCGAGGCGGCCGGGCTCACCCTTCCGGGCGGGCACGTGGTGCTCGCCGCTTGGGGCCCGCCGGAGCGCTGCCAGAGCGCCCCGGTGCTGGACGTGGCCCGCCGGAGGGCGGGCCGGACCACCGCGCGCGACCCGTTCGAGCTGAGCGCGCCCGGCACGCTGGAGGACCTGCTCGCCCCGGCCGGCCTGCGTCCGGCCGGCAGCGGCCGGGTGAGCTGCCCGTTCGCCTACCCGGACCTCGACAGCGCGGTCCGCGGCCTGCTCTCCACCGGGCTGTTCGAGGCGGCCGAGGAGTTCTCCGGCGCCTCGCTGGTGGCCAAGGAGCTGGAAGAGGCGCTGCAGCCGTACCTGCGCCCGGACGGCACGGTCCGGATGGAGAACGTCTTCCGCTACCTGGTCGCCGAACGGCCGCGGTAGGGCGTTCACAGAGAACGACCGCGCCAGGACCAGGCGGAGACGGCACCGGGCACGAACAGAACCGATCGGAAACGGAAGCCGGACAACGGAAACCAGGGGCGCCCGCCATCTCGGCGAGCGCCCCCGGCACCGACTTCACGCCTGGTCGAGCGACTTCCCGTCCGACCCGCCGTCCCCGTCCCCACCCGAGCCCGAGCCCGAGCCGGAGCCCGAGGCGGAAGCCGAGCCCGAGCCCGAGCCCGGCTCCGCATCCGAGTCCGAGGCCTCCCGCGGCACCCCCGCCGCCCGGTACGCCGCCTCCTCGTCCAGCGTCTCCGCCTCCAGCAGCGCCGCCGCCAGCGCGTCCAGCCGGTGCCGCTGCTCGGTCAGGATCCGCACCGCGTCCTCGTAGCACTCGGCGACGATCCGCCGGGCCTCCTCGTCCACCGCGTCCAGCGTGGTCGGCGCCGCGGAGAGCCCGTAGGCACCGGCGCCCTGCACGTCCGCGGGCACGGCGGTGAGCCGCCCGACCCGCTCGCTCATCCCCCAGCGCCCGGCCATCCCCCGCGCGATGCTGGTGACCTGCTCCAGGTCGCTCTCCGCGCCGGTGGTGATCACGCCGTAGACGACCTGCTCGGCCGCCATCCCGCCGAGCGCGCCGATGATCCGGCCGCGCAGGTAGGGCTCGGTGTACGAGTAGCGGTCGTTCTCCGGGGTGGAGAGGGTCACACCGAGCGCGCGGCCGCGCGGCACGATGGTGATCTTGCGGACCGGGTCCGCGCCGGGCTGGAGCATGCCCAGCAGCGCGTGTCCGCTCTCGTGGTACGCCGTCCGCTCGCGCTCCTCCTGGGGCATCACCAGCGGCCGCACGGCGCCGAGTTGGACCTTCTCCAGGGCGTCCGAGAGGTTCCGCTCGTTGACCGCGTCCTGCTGGCGCTTGACGGCCAGCAGGGCGGCCTCGTTGACCAGGTTGGCGAGTTCGGCGCCGGTCATCCCGGGGGTGACCTTGGCCAGCTGGGTGAGGTCGGTGCCGCCGGCCAGCGGGACGGTCCGGGTGTGGATGCGCAGGATGGCGGCGCGGCCCTCCCGGTCGGGCGGGCTGACGGTGATCCGCCGGTCGAAGCGGCCGGGGCGCAGCAGCGCCGGGTCGAGCACGTCCGCCCGGTTGGTCGCGGCGATCACGATGACGCCCTCGGAGCCGGAGAAGCCGTCCATCTCGGTGAGGATCTGGTTGAGCGTCTGCTCGCGCTCGTCGTGCCCGCCCATGCCGCCGCCGGCGCCGCGCTGGCGGCCGATGGTGTCGATCTCGTCGATGAAGATGATCGCCGGGGCGACCTTGCGGGCCTCGGCGAACAGTTCGCGCACCCGGCTGGCGCCGACGCCGACGATCATCTCGATGAACTCGGAGGCGGAGGCGGAGAAGAACGGTACGTCCGCCTCGCCGGCCACGGCCCGGGCCAGCAGGGTCTTGCCGGTCCCGGGCGGGCCGCTGAGCAGCACCCCGCGCGGCATCTTGGCGCCGAGCCTGCGGTACCGGTCGGGGTTCTTCAAGTAGTCGACCACCTCGGTGAGTTCGGCCTCGACCTCGTCGATGCCGGCCACGTCGGCGAAGGTGGTGCGCTTGCCCTGCTCGGCGGTGACCGGCTTGGGCGGGGCCTTGCGGCCGAGCGGCCCGGCGCCGAGGCCGCCGGCCATCCGGCGGGCGAGCAGCACCCAGATGAAGACCAGCAGCAGCATCGGGGCGAGCGAGAGCAGCAGGTTGGTGAGGAAGCTGCGCTGCTGCACCGGCGAGGTCGCGGTCACCTCGACGCCGTGCTGCTGCAGGGTGGCCCACAGGTTGTCACCCGCGAAGGAGGGGCGCTGGGTGTCGAACTCGGTGTAGCTGCCCTTGCCGCCGTCCGGTTTGGGCTGGGCGCTCTTGAGGGTGCCCTCGATCGCGTCGCCCTTGGAGTAGATCTTGGTGATGTTGCCCTTGTTCAACTGGTTGTTGAACTCGGTGTAGGAGATCGTGGTGGTGCCCTCGTTGCCGAAGAACGACAACAGCAGGTCGGAGATCAGGAACACCACGAGTGCGGTGAGGACGAGGCCCGCCCAGCCGCCGGGCATCCGGCGGCGGGGCGGCAGCGGGGGCGGGGCGCCCTCGGACCGCCAGGGCTGGTCGGGGGTTTGGCGCGGCGGCGCGGGTTCGGTCACCCACCGGACGATACGGACAGGTGCTCGGACGAGCCAACCGCAACGCCGCGCCCCACCGGCCGTACGGCCGCGCCGGGGTCCGCGCTCCCGGTGGCTACGCCGCGGTGCCCGGCCATTCCTCGGCGGTCAACGCGAAGCGCTCGTGGTCGCGCCAGTCCCCCTGCAGGAACAGCATCCGCGGCGTGAAGCCCTCGTGCCGGAAGCCCAGCCGCTTGGCCATCGCGATCGAGCGCTCGTTCTCCGGCTGCACGTTGATCTCCAGCCGGTGCAGGCCCAGCCCGTCGGCCGACTGCGGGGCGAAGCAGCGGTCCAGGACCAGCCGCAGGCCCTCGGTCATCCGCCCGGTGCCGGCGAACGGCAGGTACGAGTCGTAGCCCAGCGCGCCGTTGCAGAACCGGCCCATCACGATGTTGGCGACGTTCACCTTGCCGACCAGCCCGCCGGAGTCCCGGTCGAAGATCAGGAAGGTGCGCAGGCCCGGTCCCTGGCGCTCCAGAAGTTCCGGCAGCCCGTCCGGCTCGACCGGGTTCCACCGCCCGATGTGCTCGGCGGACCGGCGGACCGCCTCGGCGTACACAACCTCGTCCTCGGCCCTCGGGGCCCTGATCATCACTCGCACGCCAACATCATCGGACATGGCAGCATCATCGGACATATGAACGGCCCGCCGTCCGGAGAACACCGAACGACGGGCCGATCACAACGGCTCAGGACCGACCGAAGCCGATCAGAAGCGCTCAGACCGAACAGGCCGAGCAGGCCGGGCAGGCCGGGCCGAGGGCCGAGGACTACAGCAGGTCCTTGAACTCCTTGGGCAGCTCGAAGTCGGCCGGGCCCTTGCCCGCACCGAGGCCGAACGCGCCGCCATCGGCCGGACCCTGGCCGGCGCCCGGGCCGAGCGCCCGGCGCTCGGCGGCCGCGGCCTCCTCCTGCGCACGCTTCAGCGGGTTGCCGCTCTTGCGCTTGCCCTTGGCCTGCGGGGCCTTCTTGGCGGACTTCTTCGCGCCGCCGCCCATGCCCGGGATCCCCGGCATGCCGGGCATGCCCTTGCCGGAGGCCATCGCGGACATCATCTTGCGGGCGTCGAAGAACCGCTCGACCAGGTTCTTGACCTCGCCGACCTGGACACCCGAACCCTTGGCGATGCGGGCCCGGCGGGAGCCGTTGATCAGCTCCGGCTCGGCGCGCTCGGCCGGGGTCATCGACTTGATGATCGCGCCGACCCGGTTGACGTCCTTGTCGTCGATGTTGTTGATCTGCTCGCGGATCTGGCCCATGCCGGGCAGCATGCCGAGCAGCTTGGAGATCGAGCCCATCTTCTGGACCTGCTCCAGCTGCGACAGGAAGTCGTCCAGGGTGAACTGCTTCGGGCCGCCGCGCAGCTTGGCGGCGATCTTCTCGGCCTCGGCCTGCGAGAAGGTCTGCTCGGCCTTCTCGATCAGCGAGAGGACGTCACCCATGCCCAGGATGCGCGAGGCCATCCGGTCCGGGTGGAAGGCGTCGAAGTCGTCGACCTTCTCGCCGTTGGAGGCGAACATGACCTGCCGGCCGGTGACGTGCGCGACCGACAGGGCGGCACCGCCGCGGGCGTCGCCGTCGAGCTTGGAGAGCACCACACCGGTGAAGTCGACGCCGTCGAGGAAGGCCTGCGCGGTGGTGACCGCGTCCTGACCGATCATCGCGTCGACGACGAACAGGACCTCGTCCGGGCTGACCGCGGCGCGGATGTCGGCGGCCTGCTGCATCAGCTCGGCGTCGATGCCCAGGCGGCCGGCGGTGTCGACGATGACGACGTCGTACTGCTTCTGCTTGGCGTACTCGATCGAGTCCTTGGCGACCTGCACCGGGTCGCCGACGCCGTTGCCCGGCTGCGGGCCGTAGAAGGCCACGCCGGCCCGCTCGGCGACCACCTGGAGCTGGTTGACCGCGTTGGGACGCTGGAGGTCACAGGCGACCAGCAGCGGGGTGTGCTTCTGGCTCTTCAGCCAGAAGCCGAGCTTGCCCGCGAGGGTGGTCTTACCGGCACCCTGCAGACCGGCGAGCATGATGACCGTCGGGCCGTTCTTGGCGAACCGCACCCGGCGGGTCTCGCCACCGAGGATCGCGATGAGCTCCTCGTTGACGATCTTGATGATCTGCTGCGCCGGGTTCAGCGCGCCGGAGACCTCGGCACCGAGCGCCCGCTCCTTGACCTGCTTGATGAAGGCCCGGACGACCGGCAGCGCGACGTCCGCCTCCAGCAGCGCGATGCGGATCTCGCGGGCGGTGGCGTCGATGTCCGCCTCGCTCAGGCGGCCCTTGCCCCGGAGGTTCTTGAACGTCGCTGCGAGGCGATCGGAAAGGGTGTCGAACACGTCGGCGCGGGTCCTCTGCGGCATCGGTATCGGTACGGTCGTCGTCCCCCAGGGTATCCGGCCGCCCCGGGTACGGTCTCCACCCCTGCCGAAACCCATGCCCCGACCGGTTCTCAGTCCAGCGCCGCCCGCACCGCCGCCACCACCTCTCCGGCCCGCTCGGCGGTGAGCGGACGGCCCGCCGCGTCGGTCAGGTAGAACGAGTCGACGGCCTCCGCGCCCAGCGTGGAGACGTGCGCGGTGCGCACCCGCACCCCCGCCCCGTCCAGCGCCCGGCCGATCCGGTGCAGCAGTCCGGGGGCGTCGTGCGCGCGGACCTCCAGCACGGTCGCGGTCGCCGAGGCCACCGCGGGCGCCACCGCGACCAGCGGCGGCGGGGTGGGGATGCCCTTGCGGCGCGGGGCGGCGGCGTCCCGCTCGGCGAGGCGGCGGGAGACGTCCAGCGAGCCGTCCAGCGCCCGGCGCAGGTCGGCGCGCAGCCTGGCGGCCTCCGGCAGCTCGCCGAACTCGGCGGCCACCCGCCAGGACAGCAGCAGCACCGGGCCCGCGCCGATCGGGTCCAGTTCGCGCAGGCCGGCCGAGCGGACGGTCAGCCGGTGCAGCGCGAGCACCCCGGCGACCGTGCCGAGCAGCCCCGGGCGGTCCGGGACGGCCAGGGTCAGCTCGACGCCCATCGGTTCGGTGCCCGGGTCCGCCCCCGCGGCCTGGGCCAGCAGCGACAGCGCCGGCTCGCCGGTGCGGGCGGCCTCGACCGCGAGCCGCTCCTGCCCGGCGGTGGGCGCCCCCTCCGCGGGCGCGCCGCCGGCCCCGGCGAGCCGGGCGGCGGCCCGGGCCACCAGGCCGTCCACCAGTGAGGCCCGCCAGCTGCTCCACGCGGCCGGGCCGGTGGCCAGCGCGTCCGCCTCGGTGAGCGCGTGCAGCAGTTCCAGCTCCGGCAGGGTGCCGACCGCCTTGGTGATCGCCTCGACGGTGGCCGGGTCGTCCGGGTCGCGCCGGGTCGCGGTGTCCACCAGGGTCAGGTGGTGGCGGACCAGCACCGCCAGGGTCTCGGTGTCCTCGGCCCCGAAACCCATCCGGGCGGCCACGTCGCGGACGATCACCTCACCCGCCTCGCTGTGGTCACCGGGCCAGCCCTTGCCGATGTCGTGCAGCAGCGCGGCGACCAGCAGCAGGTCCGGCCGGGCCACCCGGCGGGTCATCGCGGCGGCCCGCACCGCCGTCTCCACCAGGTGCCGGTCCACCGTCCAGCGGTGCACCGCGTTGCGCTGCGGACGGCAGCGCACCCGCTCCCAGTCCGGCAGCAGCCGGGTGACCAGCCCTTCCGCCTCCAGCGCCTCCCACACGGGGACGGCGGCCTCCCCCGCACCGAGCAGGGTGACCAGCTGTGCGCGCGCCTCGTCCGGCCAGGGCACCGGCAGCGGTCGGCACTCGGCGGCCAGCCGGCGCACCGTCGCGTACGAGACGGTCAGCCCGTTCTGGGCGGCGGCGGCCGCGGCGCGCAGTGGCAGCACCGGGTCGGTGGCCGGGCGGGCGGCCTGGGCGAGCACCGCCTCGCCGTCCTGCTCGACCACGCCCTCGGCGAGCGGGCGGCGCTCGACCGCGCCGCGGGCCACCGCACCGCTGCCGCGGCCGGCGCCGGTGAACGGGAAGCCCCGCCGGCCCGTCCGGCGGCCCCGGCCGGAGCGGGCGGCCAGGACCCGGTCCACCGCCCGCCAGGTGACGTCGCTCGCGTAGGCGATGGTCCGGGCGGCCTCGTAGACCTGGCGCAGCAGGGTGTCGGCGTCCAGCACACCGAGCCGCTCGGCGACCTGGTCCTGGTCCTGGAGGCTGAGCCGCTCGGTGGCCCGTCCGGTGGCCAGGTGCAGCGCGTCGCGGACGTCGGCGAGCCGCAGCGCGGCGGCCTCCAGGCCGTCCCGGGGCGCGTCGGCGAGCCAGGTGGCGGCGATCGCGTCCAGCGCGACCAGGTCGCGCAGCCCGCCGCGGGCCTCCTTGAGGTCGGGCTCCAGCAGGAAGGAGAGCTCACCGTGGCGTTCGGCCCGCTCCCGGCCCAGCTCGCGCAGCTCGGGCAGGCGCGCGGGGGCGCCGGCGCGCCAGTCGGTGAGCACCGCGGAGCGCAGCGCGGCGGTGAGCGCCGCGTCCCCGGCGAGGTGGCGGGCGTCCAGCAGGCCGAGCTGGGCCTTGAGGTCGGCGGCGGCGACGGAGCGGGCCTCGGCGACGGTGCGCACCGAGTGGTCGAGCTTGGCGCCCGCGTCCCAGACCGGGTACCAGATCCGCTCGGGCAGCTCGCGGGCGATCGGGCCGTCGTGCAGCAGCAGGACGTCCAGGTCGCTGCGCGGGGACAGTTCGCCGCGCCCGTAGCCGCCGACGGCCACCAGGGCGACGCCGGAGGCGGGGGCGCCGGCGGCGGCGAGCAGCCCGGCCAGCCAGTCGTCGGTGAGCCGGGCGAGCGCGGCCCGACGGTCGCGGCCGGTCAGGCCGGGCCGGTCGAGCAGTTGGGCCCGGGCGGCGGCGTGGTCGGAGGGGGCGGAGGAGTCGGAGGGGCTGGTCTCGGTGGTCATGCGCGTGGGTCCCGTCCGTCAGGTGGGCCGCCGAGCGGTCGGTCGTCGGCGCCGTACGGCCTGCGGCCCGGCCGGGCGCCGGTACGCCGTCGGCGGGCCCGCGCCCCCGGGAGGGGTGCGGGCCCGCCGATCGGTCAGGGCGTCACAGGGCGTCCGGCCCGCGTTCGCCGGTGCGGACCCGGACGGCGGTGTCGACCGGGATGCTCCACACCTTGCCGTCGCCGATCTTTCCGGTCCGGGCGGCCTTCACCAGGGCGTCGATGAGGCCGTCGGCGTCCTCGTCCTCGACCAGGACCTCGATCCGGATCTTCGGCACCAGGTCCACGGTGTACTCGGCGCCCCGGTAGACCTCGGTGTGGCCGCGCTGGCGGCCGTAGCCGCTGGCCTCGGTGACGGTCAGGCCGTGGACCCCGAAGGCCTGCAGGGCGGCCTTCACCTCGTCCAGGCGGTACGGCTTGATCACAGCGGTGATGAGCTTCATCAGGCGTCGACCTCGGTCTTCTCAACGGGCTTCTCGACGGACACGGCAACCGGCGCGGGGGCGACACCGCCCAGGCTCGGCAGGGCCCGGACCAGGCCGGCGCCCACGGCGCTGAAATCGTAGGCGGACTCGGCGTGTTCGGCCTGGTCGATGCCGGCCACCTCGACCTCCTCGGTGACCCGGAAGCCGACCAGCTTGTCGACCGCCTTCGCCAGCAGCCAGGACAGCACGAACGAGTACGCCGCGACCACCGCCACGCCCATCGCCTGCTTGCCGAGCTGGCCCAGCCCGCCGCCGTAGAACAGGCCCTTGGCGGTCTGGCCGACCCCGCCGGTGGCGAACAGGCCGATCAGCAGCGAGCCGATCGCCCCGCCGACCGCGTGCACGCCCACCACGTCGAGGGAGTCGTCGAAGCCCCAGCGGTACTTCAGCGAGACGGCGGCGGCGCAGGCCGCGCCCGCGATCAGGCCGATCGCCACGGCGCCGAGCGGGCTGACCGAGCCGCAGGCCGGGGTGATCGCGACGAGTCCGGCCACCGCGCCGGAGGCGGCGCCCAGCGTGGTGAACGCGCCGTGCTTGAGCTTCTCGTAGATCAGCCAGCCGACCAGCGCCGCACCGGTGGCGACCTGGGTGTTGACCATCGCCATCGCGGCCACGCCGTTGGCGGCCAGCGCCGAGCCGGCGTTGAAGCCGAACCAGCCGAACCACAGCAGCCCGGAGCCGAGCATCACCAGCGGCAGGCTGTGCGGGCGCATCGGGTCCTTCTTGAAGCCGACCCGCTTGCCCAGCACCAGGCAGAGCGCGAGGCCCGCGACACCGGCGTTGATGTGCACGGCCGTCCCGCCGGCGAAGTCGATCACGCCGTTTCTGTCGCCGAGCCAGCCGCCGTGGCCGTTGTCGAAGAAGAACACCCAGTGCGCCACCGGGAAGTAGACGATCGTCACCCAGAGCGCGATGAACAGGCCCCAGGCGGCGAACTTGGCCCGGTCCGCGATGGCGCCGCTGATCAGCGCCGGGGTGATGATCGCGAACATCAGCTGGAAGACCGCGAACGCGGTCACCGGGATGGACCCGGTCAGCTCGTTCAGCCCGATCCCGCGCATCCCGAGGAAGTCCAGGTTGCCGATGAGTCCGGCGAAGGAGTCGGGCCCGAAGCTGAGCGAGTACCCGTAGAGGACCCAGAGCACGCTGACGATGCCGAGCGAGAGGAAGCTCATCGCCAGCATGTTCAGTGTGCTCTTGGCCCTGACCATGCCCCCGTAGAAGAAGGCCAGGCCCGGGGTCATCACCATGACCAGGGCCGCACTGATGAGCACGAAGGCGGTGTCGCCCGCGCTGAAGCCGTCCGGCATCGGCGTCTCCTCTGCGTGAAAGCCGCTCCACACCCCGGGTACCTGTCCCGTGCCACCCGGGGTGGCGGCGATGAAGAGGAGAGTGCCGAAGACTGGTTTCGGCCAGTGCGGTCGGTTGTTTCGCGGCCGTGACGCGTGCGTCGCGCGGGTTACGGGCACGTGAACCGCGGCCCCGTCCCAGGGCCGGATGGGCTACCGTGCCGCCGCACGTCACCACCGGTGGCCCAGAAGCCACCGACCGCGGCGGCGGCGGCCGTCGCGGTCGGTGGAGTCCGGTGCGGGGGTCGCTCAGACCACCGAGACGTACTCCGGGATGTCCTGGACCACCCGCTCCTTGAGCCGGCTCACCGCGTCCACGCCCTTGAACCGGGCGGAGGCGGCCTCCGTGGTCTTGCGCACCCGGGAGTTCAGCCGCTCCGAGCGCACCTTGGTCGCGATGTCCACCGCCTGTTCGGCGTACACCACCGCCTCCTCGGCCTCCTTCTGCAGCAGGTGCACGCTGGCCATGCCGATCAGGTTGAAGGCGTACGAGCGCACGTGGTCCTCGTCCTGCCGGAACAGGTCGACCGCGCGCTCCATCACCGGCGCGGACAGCGAGGCGTACAGCTGGGCGTTGTCCGAGTGGTACGCGAGGTCGCGGAAGGAGTGCGCGTTCTCGGCGTTCAGCTCGGCCGGCGAGAAGAACTTCAGCCAGTCCGGATCGCCGTCCCCCTCCCGGATGTCGGTGAAGGTGTCCTCGGCCAGCCGGATCGCCCTGGCGCAGCGGTTCACCTCGCCGATGGTGGCGTAGGCGCGCGCCTCCATCGCGTACAGCAGGGACTGCTGGCGCGGGGTGGCGGTGTCCCGGCTGCCGTACTGCGCCAGGTGGATCAGTTCCAGGGCGTCCTCGCCCCGGTTGAGGTGGATCATCTGGCGGCTCATGTCGGTGAGGATCAGGGCGCCGAACGGGCGGTCGCCGGCCTCCTTGGCCGCGTGCAGGGCGAGCACGTAGTACTTCTGCGCGCTCGGGTGCATCCCGACGTCGTAGGACATCCAGCCGGCCAGGTGGGCGAGCTCGGCGGTGAGCCGGAACAGCCGCTTGGTGGTGTTCTCGGTGTACGTCTCCTGGAGCAGGTCGGTGACCTCGTGGAGCTGGCCGACCACGGCCTTGCGGCGCAGCCCGCCGCCGTTCTGGGCGTCCCACTGGCGGAACATGACCGTGGTCTGCTCCAGCAGTTCCAGCTCGGGCTCGGAGAGCCGGCCGGTGAACGCCTCGCCGCCGTTGGCCGCGGTGAGGATCGGGGTGGGCACGCCGGTCGGGCCGGGGGCGAGCCAGCGCTGCATCGGCTCGATCAGCGCGGCGCCGGCGGTCAGCGCGAGCGAGGTGCCGAGGAAGCCCCGGCGGTTGAGCATCAGGTCGCTGCGGGAGTATTCACTGATCAGCTGGACGGTCTGCGGGGCGCTCCAGGGCAGGTCCACGCCGCCGCCGACGGTGGAGACCGGGATCGCGGCGCGCAGGCCGAGGTCCTCGATCGAGACCACGGAGCCGAAGCGCTCGGAGAACAGCTCCGACATGATCTTGGGGATCGGCTCGCGGGGCTGCTCGCCGTCGAGCCAGCGGCGCACCCGCGAGGTGTCGGTCGACACGTGGTGGGCGCCGATCTGCCGGGCCCGGCGGTTGACCTGGCGGGCCAACTCCCCCTTTGACCAGCCACTGCGGGCGAACCACGTGGTCAGCTTCTCATTGGGTTGCTTCTCTGCCATGGGTAACGTCCCCATCCCGCCCGGCCCCTTCGGGGCCCCCGATCGTGACCGCCCGACGGTTGCGGGCTCTTGCCAGACGTGCCGTGTCCGAGGTGTTGCGGTACCGCCTCGTCGTACTGGTGCGCCATCGCCCCGGACGGTGCATCAGATCCCCAACTCCCGTTCCCCGGCGGCCCGGAGCAGACTCCATGGCGACGTCCGTGTGCTGAACGTAGTGCCCCGCGAGGTACCCGTGGGAGCGGCCCTGGCGAAACGCCACCTTTCGCCACCCCCAGGAGTGAACCGAAGCCAGGGGGCACGCGCTTCACTGGATAGGCCCGACGGTCCGGCATATGCGGACCGCCAAGTCCTCCGGCCAACGCCGACGGACCCGGCGGACCCCGCAATCCACCGCAGTCACAAGCGAGTTCGCCGCCCACTCGGGACAGCAACAGCCTCGCGCACCCGACGATCCGGCATCGGCGCCGCCCCCACAAGGCGGCGCCCGAGGCGCACCACCGCAACAGGCGCACGCCAAGCGCTGCGCGCCGCCACCGCACAACGCACCACGCAACGGACAATCAACACACAGTCACCATCCCGTAACCATCGGCAACAAGAACCTGTTGGGGGAGGCATGGACAACCTGTTCGGCGAACTTCGACTGGGGCACCTGCGGCTGGCACCGCTGGGCGCGCGCCGCCGCACCAAGGTCACCGCGTCCCAGGCCGCTGCGGAGTACACCGGCCGCTGGGGCTGGACGGTCGCCACCGGCGCATCGGCCGGTGGCGCCACCGCCCCGACCCGCTGTCCCTGCGGCGCCCACCGCTGCGCCGCGCCCGGCCTGCACCCCGTGCCGGGCACCGGGAGCCGGGCCCGGGCCGTCGGCGCCGAGGGCTCCGTCCTGTTCCCCACCGGCCGCGCCTTCGACGTCCTGGACGTCCCCGAACAGGCCGGCCTGCAGGCGCTGGTCCGGCTGGAGCGGATGGGCACCCAGGTCGGCCCGGTGCTCGCCCCGCCCACCGGCCGGCTGCAGTTCCTGGTCGCCGCCGGGACCGCCCGTCGACTGCCCGACCTGCTCTACCGGATGGGCTGGGACGACGCCGCGCTCGACCTGGCCTGCCACGGCGAGGGCGGCTACGTCGCCGCCCCGCCCACCGTCCTCGGCGGGCTCGGCCCGGTCCGCTGGCTGCGCCGCCCCACCCGCGACAACGCCGGCTGCCCGCCCGAGGCCCGACTGCTGCTCGGCACCCTCGCCTACGCCTGCCACCGCAGCCGCGAGCGCACCGCCGAGCCCGCCTGGATCGCCTCGTGACTCGCCCGCTCGCCTCCGGAGCGCTCTGACCCGGCGGCGGTACTCGCCCGCTCGCCTCCGGGGCGGGCCCTCCCGGGGCATGCGAAAGGGCCCGCCCCCGCAGGAGCGGACCCTTCGACCGACGGGGAGCCCCGGTCAGTCCCCGATCAGCGCGTCCACGAACGCACCCGGCTCGAACGGCGCCAGGTCGTCGGCGCCCTCGCCCAGACCGATCAGCTTGACCGGCACGCCCAGCTCGCGCTGCACCGCAACCACGATGCCGCCCTTGGCGGTGCCGTCCAGCTTGGTCAGCACGATGCCGGTGATGTCCACCACCTCAGCGAACACCCGGGCCTGGATCAGGCCGTTCTGACCGGTGGTGGCGTCCAGCACCAGCAGCACCTCGTCCACCGGGCCGTGCTTCTCGACGACCCGCTTGACCTTGCCCAGCTCGTCCATCAGGCCGGTCTTGGTGTGCAGTCGGCCGGCCGTGTCGATCAGCACGGTGTCCACACCCTCGGCGATGCCCTCCTTGACCGCGTCGAAGGCGATCGAGGCCGGGTCCCCGCCCTCCGGGCCGCGCACGGTGTGCGCACCGACCCGCTCGCCCCAGGTCTGCAGCTGGTCCGCGGCGGCGGCCCGGAAGGTGTCGGCGGCGCCGAGCACCACCCTGCGGCCGTCGGCTACCAGGACGCGGGCCAGCTTGCCGGTGGTGGTGGTCTTGCCGACGCCGTTGACGCCGACGACCAGGACCACGGCCGGGCCCTCCTCGTGCTTGACGGAGCGGACGGTGCGGTCGGAGTCCTTGCCGATCAGCTCGACCAGTTCCTCGCGCAGCAGCGCGCGCAGCTCGTCGGGCGTCCGGGTGCCGAGCACCTTCACCCGGGTGCGCAGCCGCTCGACCAGCTCCTGGGTCGGAGTGACACCGACGTCGGCGGTGAGCAGGGTGTCCTCGATCTCCTCCCAGGTGTCCTCGTCCAGGTGCTCGCGGGAGAGCAGCGAGAGCAGGCCCTTGCCGATCGAGTTCTGCGAGCGGGAGAGGCGGGAGCGCAGCCGGACCAGCCGGCCGGCGGTGGGCTCGGGGACCTCGACGGCGGGCGCCGCCTCGGCCGCCTCGGGAGCCTCGACCTCGACGGCCTCGACGACCTCGGGAGCCTCGGGGGCTTCGGGGGCTTCGGGGGCCGCAGGGGCCTCGGGAAGCGGAACCTCCTCGACGGTGCGGCGCGGCGCCTCGGTGGGCGGCGCGGCCTCCTCGCCGACCTGAGGCTCCTGCGGGGTGGTCTTCGGCGCCGTGATGACCGGCGCCTGCGACTTCGGGGGCAGCTGCTGGCGTCGTCTGCCGGAAACGACGAGGCCCGCGATCGCGCCGATGGCGATCACGGCGATGACTACGGCAAGGATCACGTATTCCATAACCCGTCCAGTATCCGTGACCGGAGCCCGGATGGACCGCAGCCGCCCTAGACCGTCACCGTACGGACGCCTGCCGGCCGCCGCTCCTTGTGCTCCTCCCGCAGCCGCTGGCTGATCACCTGGGAGATCCCGTCGCCCTTCATGGTCACGCCGTACAGGGCGTCGGCGGACTCCATGGTCAGCTTCTGGTGGGTGATCACGATCAGCTGGGAGCTCTCCCGCAGCTCCTCCATGATCCCGATCAGTCGGCGCAGGTTGGTCTCGTCCAGCGCCGCCTCCACCTCGTCCATCACGTAGAAGGGGCTGGGCCGGGCCTTGAAGATCGCCACCAGCAGCGCCACCGCGGTCAGCGAGCGCTCGCCGCCGGACAGCAGCGACAGCCGCTTGACCTTCTTGCCGGGCGGGCGGGCCTCCACCTCGACCCCGGTGGTGAGCATGTTGTCCGGGTCGGTCAGCACCAGCCGTCCCTCGCCGCCCGGGAAGAGGCGGGCGAAGACGCCCTCGAACTGGGCCGCGGTGTCGTGGTACGCCGAGGTGAACAGCTGCTCGACCCGCTGGTCCACGTCCCGGACGATGTCCAGCAGGTCGCGCCGGCTGCGCTTGAGATCGTCCAGTTGCTCGCCGAGGAACTGGTGGCGCTCCTCCAGCGCGGCGAACTCCTCCAGCGCCAGCGGGTTGACCTTGCCGAGCTGCTGGTACGCCTTCTCGGCGGCCTTCAGCCGCCTCTCCTGCTCGGCCCGGACGTACGGGTACGGCTCCCCCGGATCCTGCCCCTCCTCGGGCGTCGACGGCGGGACGGGCTGGTCCGGCCCGTACGAGGCGAGCAGTTCGCCCCCGTCGATGCCGAACTCCTCCAGCGCCCGGGCCTCCAGCTGCTCGATCCGCAGCCGCTTCTCCGCCCGCAGCACCTCGTCCCGGTGCCCGGCGTCGACCAGCTTGTCCAGCTCCTCCTTGAGGCCGCGGCCGTGCTCCCGGTGCTCCCGCAGTTCGTCCTCGCGCTCGGCACGCGCCTGTTCGACCACCGCACGCCCGGCGTCCGCGCGGGACAGCGACACCTCCAGGCAGGCCAGCAGCTGCCGGGCGCCCGCGGCGACGGCCGTCGCCACCCCGGCGTCGTGCTCGGCGCGGCGACGGCGCTCGGCGGCCCGGGCGCGCGCCTCCCGTTCGGCGCGGGCGGCCCGGTCCAGCTGGTCGGCCCGGCCGGCCAGGGCGCGGACCCGCTCCTCGTGGGTGCGCACCGCGAGCCGGGCCTCCAGCTCGGCCTGCCGGGCGGCGGAGGCGGCCTCAGCCAGTCGCTGCTGCTCGGCGGGGTCCGGCTCGTCCTCCCCGGCGTCCGCCGACTCCTCGGCCACAGCGAGCCGTTCGGCCAGCTCCTCGGCGGTGGCGAGCAGTTCGGCCAGGCCCTGTTCGGCCCGGGCGGCGGCGGCCGACAACCGTTCGGCCTCCCCGGCGGCGGCACGGGCCTGCCCGCCGAGGCGGCCGAGCGCACCGGCCACCTGGGCCCGCTCCTTCTCCGCCTGCCTCCGCAGCTCGGCGAGTTGCTCCACCTCGGTGGCCGACTCCCGGCGCAGCTCGGTGAGTTCGGCCAGCCGCTCGGCCGCCTCGGTGCAGCGCAGTGCGAGTTCCCCGATCGCCCGGGCCGCCTCGTCCACGGCCGCCTGGGTCTCCAGCAGGCTGGGCGCGCCGCCGGAGCCGCCGTGGGCGAAGCCGGCGCCCAGCCGGTCCCCCTCGGCGGTGACGGCGGACAGTCCGGGGCGTTCGGCGACCAGTCGCAGCGCCGAGTCCAGGTCGGCGACCACCGCCACCCCGGCCAGCAGGTTCCGGACGGCGGCGAGCAACTCGGCCGGGCCGTCCACCAGTTCACCGGCCCAGCGGGCCCCGTCCGGCAACTCCCCGGCCGGATGCGGAACTTCCGCGGCCCCGGCGATCAGCAGCGCGGCCCGCCCGGCGTCCTGGTCGCGCAGCAGCCGCAGCGCCCCGGCGGCGGCGGACGGCGAGTCCACGGCCACCGCGTCGGCCGCCGCCCCGAGCGCCGCGGCGACGGGCACCTCGCACCCGGCCTCGATCCGCAGCAGCGCGGCCGCCGGGCCCAGCAGTCCGGTCAGCCGCTCCCCCGCGTCCAGCAGCGCGCCGGTGCCGTCCTTGCGGCGCAGTCCGAGCGAGAGCGCCTCGTGCCGCGCGGTGAGCCCGGCCCGTTCGCGCTCGGCGGCCCCGGCCGTCTCCCGGGCGGCGGCCAGCTCCCGTTCCACCACGGCCAGCCGTTCCCGGGCCTGCTGGTGCCCGGCCTCTGCCTGCTCGTCGTCCCCGGTCAGGCCGTCGACCTGCTGCTGGAGCTCGTCCAGTTCACCCTGGGCGGCCTCGGCGCGCAGCAGCGCCTCGTCCCGGGCTTCGGTGAGCCGGCCGATCTCGGCCTCGGCCGAGGCGGCCTTGGAGCGGGCCGCGACCGCCTGCCCCTGCAGCCGGGCCAGGCCCTCCCGGCGGTCCGCGATGGCCCGGGCGGCGTCCCGTAGCCGGCGTTCCTCGGCGGCCAGCTCGCGTTCCAGCTCGCTCTTGCGCTCGACCGTTTCGGCGAGCGCGCACTGGGCCTCCTCCAGTGCCTCGGCGAGGGCGGCCTCCTCCTCGCGGACCCGTTCGGCCTCCCGTTCCAGTTCCTCCGGGTCACGACCGCGCCGCTCCTCGGCCTGCCCCCCGGCGGCGGCGTGCCGGGCCCGGGCCTCGGCCAGTCCGATGGTGCCGCGGGTGCGTTCGGCGAGCGCGGAGAGCCGGTACCAGGTCTGCCGGGCGGCCTCCAGGCTCGGGCCGAGCTGCTGGACCTGCGCATCCAGGACCCGTTCGCGCTGCACGGCGCGGGCCAGTTCCTGTTCGACGGTGGTGCGGCGCAGTCGCAGCGCGAGTTCGTCGGCGATCTCGGCCTCGACGGCCTGGCGCAGGGTGAGCAGGTCGTCGGCGAGCAGCCGCAGCCGGGCGTCGCGCAGGTCGGCCTGGATGCCGGCGGCGCGGCGGGCGATCCTGGCCTGTCGGCCGAGCGGTCCGAGTTGGCGGCGCAGTTCGGCCACCAGGTCCTGGACGCGGTTGAGGTTGGCCTGCATCGCGTCCAGCTTCCGCAGCGCCTTCTCCTTGCGCTTGCGGTGCTTGAGGACGCCGGCCGCCTCCTCGATGAAGGCGCGGCGGCCCGTCGGGTCGGCGTGCAGGACGGAGTCGAGCCGGCCCTGGCCGACGATGACGTGCATCTCGCGGCCGATGCCGGAGTCGGAGAGCAGCTCCTGGATGTCCAGCAGGCGGCAGGTCTCGCCGTTGAGCGCGTACTCGCTGCCGCCGTTGCGGAACATGGTCCGGGTGATGGTCAGCTCGGAGTAGTCGATCGGCAGGGCGCCGTCGGCGTTGTCGATGGTGAGGCTGACCTCGGCGCGGCCGAGCGGGGCGCGCCCGCTGGTCCCGGCGAAGATGACGTCCTCCATCTTGCCGCCGCGCAGCGACTTGGCGCCCTGCTCGCCCATCACCCAGGACAGCGCGTCGACCACGTTCGACTTGCCGGAGCCGTTCGGGCCGACGACGCAGGTGATGCCCGGCTCGAAACGCAGAGTGGTGCTGGAGGCGAAGGACTTGAACCCGCGCAGCGTCAGACTCTTCAGGTGCACGCGGCCGGTCCCCTCAATCGCTCACGACGGGAACCGACTGTATCCGGAGTCCGACACGACGAAGGGACGCCACATCCGGGCGTCCCTTGCAAAGCTGCGTCCCTTTCGGGGCGGCTCAGTGCACAGCGGCGTCGATCTGTGAGGACCGGGGCGGGGCTCAGGTCAGAGCCGGCTCCCGCTGGTCCAGATCGATGCTGTTGAGCAGCGAGTGCTCGTCAGCGACAGCGGTGAGCGCGTCGTTCTCAGCCTGCATCCGAAGGAGCTCGGCTTCAAGGTCCTGGACGCGCTGCTGAAGCCGTCGCATCTCGGAGAGCATTCGCGGGTCGGGGCCGCCGACGTACCCGAGAAGCGCCTTTGCCATGATGAATGGTCCTCCACGCTGAGTGACCGAACCGGAACGGTACAGGTCTAGGGGGAAGGGGGACGCACGCGCGGCGCGCACCGGAAGTGCTGGCTGGGCACTACGACACAACCACCGTGAGCTGGGCTCACGACGGCATGCGCCTGCCGGGATACGCGATCGTGTGCGCGGGCTTCAAGCGTCTCACCAAAGACGGTACGGGTCAACACGATCACCGCACGCTACCGCGCCCCTGTCACCTGCCTGGCGGTGTCGTCACGCCTGGGGGTCTCGGGCCGGTTCCACCACGTGCTCGTGGATCATCGTTCGAAGCGGAGTCAACCACGAGTCTGCCCGAATGGCAACCGTCTGACACCGACGGTTGCGGATCATTTCCGGAACGCGACGGCAGCAGGCCGGGAAACGGGGGCTCAGCGGATCTCGAAGCCCTCGTAACCCGCGCCTACGGCGGTCCAGATCTCGGTCACACCGCTCACCGCGCCGGGCGTGTCGGGGCCCCGCAGCAGGGTCAGCAGCTCCTCGCAGTCGGCCGCCTGCCCCTCGGCCACCACCTGCACCCGGCCGTCGCCGAGGTTGCTGGCGTAGCCGGTCAGGCCGATCTCCAGCGCCCGCGCCCTGGTCCACCAGCGGAACCCGACTTCCTGGACCTTCCCCCGGACCCAGGCGGTCACCCGGACCGGTTCATCACTGTGGGCGTCGCGACCGTGCATGCCCCGACCCTAACCGGCGGTGCGGCCGGTCACAGCTCCACGGGGCCCTCGACCGTCCAGCCCGGGGTGTGCACCTCGGCGTGCAGTTCGCCACGGCGGGCCTCCCGGCCGCAGGTGCGGCAGACCCAGGCCGGGTCGAAGGGGTGCGACTGGTGGCCCTCGGGCTCGTGGGCGAAGGTCACCGGGGAATCCGGCCCCAGCCAGCGGTCGCCCCAGACGCGCAGCGCGTGGGCGAGCGGGGCGAGGTCCCGGCCGGCCTCGGTGAGGTGGTACTCGTAGCGCGGCGGCCGCTCGCTGTACGGGCGGCGCTCGACCACCCCGGCCTCCTCCAGCGCCCGCAGCCGCGCGGTCAGCCGGTCGCGCGGGGCGCCGGTGTTGCGGGCGATCCGGTCGAAGCGGTGGTTGCCGTAGAACAGCTCACGCACCGCCAGCAGCGCCCACTTCTCGCCCACCACCTGGAGCGCCGCCGCCATCGAGCACGGTCGGCCGGGAACGGCGGCCCGAGCGGTCGCAGGGGTGTCGGCGGTGCCGGTGGTGTCGGAGGTCACAGCGCCAGCCTGCCACACCGGGTTGGCTTCTCAAACCGCTTCGCTCGGCCCCGCCCGAGGACGGCGAACGGCCCCGCCGGAAGAACCGGCGGGGCCGTGGGGTCAGGCTCGGATCAGCGGGTCACCAGTCGTCGCCACCGCCACCGAAGTCACCGCCACCGCTCCAGTCGCTGCCGCTGAAGTCCGCGGCGTTGAAGTCGGCCCCGGTGTAGTCGCCGCCGTCGTACTGGTCCTGGTAGCCGTGGTGGCTCTCCATCATCGGCGCCGCGGCGTAGGCGGGCTCGCTCATCATCGAGCCGAGCACGGTGCCGACCAGCAGGCCCGGCAGCAGGCCGCCGCCGAAGCTGCTGTAGTACCCGCCCGCGTACGGCGCGTAGGCCGGGCCGGCGTTCCAGTACGGCTGCGGGCCGTACTCGGTGTCGACGGTGCGGACCGCCGGGTCGAGGCCGGCCGCGACCCGGTCGGCGTCGGCCTGGCAGACCGGGACGGAGCGGGCGGCGCCGCCGGCCGGGGCCCAGTCGACGTCCTTGACGGACGGGCCGTGGCGCGGGTCCATGAAGCACGGGGGACGACGCTCGGGCAGCGGGCGCTTCTCCCGCCGGGCGGCCAGGGTGGCCAGCGCGAACCGGCCGTCCTCGATCGCCTCGGTGACCTGCTTGACGTCGTCCGGCTTCTTGGCCTCGTTCATCAGCCGCTTGGAGGTCTCGTACGAGTCCAGGGCGCGGCTGTAGTCGGTGCGCTGGGCGTCGTCGGCGTCCGACGCGCCGGGGCTGAAGTCCAGCCGCTCCAGCTCGGTGCCGAAGGCGGTGATGTCCTCGTCGACGACGCGGCGCAGCTGCTCCAGCTCGGCGCGGGCCTGCTCCTCCTTGCGCTTCTTGGCGCGGCGGAAGAGGAAGAAGACGCCGGCGCCGGCCAGCGCCACCAGCACGACCGGGATGATCACCCAGGCGATCGAGGTGCTGTGGTTGACCCCGGTGCCCTTGGTTTGTGGGGCGGCCTGGTCGACGAAGTCGTTCAGGGTCGCGTTGATGTCACCCTTGTCGGCACGGGAGACGGCGCCCCCGATCCGGTCCGCGACGCCGACGCCCATCGCGCCGCGGTCGGCGCGGGCCAGGAAGCCGCTGTTGCCCCGCCAGACGCCGTAGACGCCGTCGATGCCCACCAGGGTGCGCAGGTCCGTGAGGACGGTGTCCTTGTTGGCGGCGTCGGGGACGACCGCGATGAAGATCGGCTTGTCGGCCTTCTCGATCTTCTTGGTCAGGGCGTCGGCCTGGGCCTGGCTGAAGCGGTCCAGCATCGTCGGGGCGACGTAGACCTGCCCCTTCTTCAGGGTGGCTGCGGCGTCGCTCAGGCCGCCGGCCGCGGAGGCCGAGGGCGCCAGGAGGAGCATCAGCCCGAGCAGCGCCGCCACCAGGGCAAGCGGCCCGGTGCCCCGGGTACGTCGTGCAAGGGTTCTCATGTCCCCGACGCTACCGCGACCAGCGGCAGAGCACGGCATACCCTTCGCATACTGGTTATGACAGGATTCCCCGCCGACCGCCGGGGCGGTACCCCTTCTCGCGGATGAGATTTCCCCCAGTCGACCCTGAGACGGGTGGGGCGCGGGAACCAGCGGAGGCGCCCGGACGTACGTCCCGGCGGGCCCGGGGTGGTGCGGGGCGGCCCTGCGGCGGCCCGGGGGGCGTCCCGACCGTACCGCGCGAACGGGCATAGTGGGTCCCGGACCGCTGGTCCCATTGCCTGTTCTTGACTCAACTCCCGATCGGAGTGCTCGGTGATCATCGGCCTCGTCACAGCCGTGGCGGCATCCGCCTGCTACGGCACCGGCTCGGTCCTGCAGGCCGTCGGATCCCGCCGCTCCGCCGAGGAGGAGGCGGCCAAGGGCGCCACCACCTCGACCACCGAGCACGGCGGACCGAGTCTGTCCTCCACCGCCAAGGCCGCCGTCACCTGGGAGTTCATCGCCGGTTCGGTTCTCGACCTGATCGGCTTCGGGCTGGGCGCGCTGGCCGCGCGGCTGCTGCCGCTGTTCCTCTCCCAGACCATCATCAGCGCCAACCTGGTGATCACCGCGCTGCTCAGCATCAAGCTGCTGGGCATCCGGCTCAAGCAGCTGGAGTGGGCCTCGATCGGCGTGCTCTGCTCGGCGCTGGTGCTGCTGGCCGTCTCGGCCGGGCCGGAGGGCGGCCACCACGCGGAGATGGCCTTCCACTGGTGGCTGCTGATCGTCACCACCGTGCTGCTGGTCGGCGGCGGCCTGCTGGTGCGCCGGATGGGCTCCAAGGGCGCGATCGTCGCCGGTCTGCTCTCCGGCCTCGGCTTCGGCGGCCTAGGCGTGGGCGTGCGCATCCTCAACGGCCTGGGGCCCTTCGACCTCGGGCAGTTGCTCTCCGACCCGGCGCTGTACGCGATCCTGATCGGCGGCCTCGGCGGCATGTACGTGCACACCGTGGCGCTGCAGATCGGCTCGGTGAACGGCGCGACCGCCGCGCTGGTGGTCGGCGAGACGGTGCTGCCCGGCGCGGTCGGCGTGCTCTGGCTCGGCGACTCCTCCAAGGCCGGCCTGGGCTGGCTCGGCGTGGTCGGCTTCCTGCTCGCGGTGGTGTCCGCGGTCGGCGTCGCCTACTTCGGCCAGGACACTCACGGCGCCCCGGCCGAGGAGCCCGCCGGGCAGCCGGAACTCGCCGGGAAGTAGCGGCTCAGCCCCCGCTGCGGGTCCGCGGCACGCGCTGGCAGCGGGGGCAGAAGTAGCTGGAACGGTTCATCCAGGCGGCCCGCCGGATCGGGGTGCCGCAGCGGCGGCAGGGCTCCTGTTCGCGGCCGTAGGCGTCGAGGTCCCGGGAGAAGTAGCCGCTCTCGCCGTTCACGTTGACGTACAGGCTGTCGAAGCTGGTGCCGCCGACGGCGAGCGCCGCGGTCATCACGTCCCGGGCGTTGGCCAGCAGCAGGGCGGCCTGCGGGCGGGTGAGCGTCCCGGTCGGGCGGTCGTAGTGCAGCTTGGAGCGCCACAGCGCCTCGTCGGCGTAGATGTTGCCGACGCCGCTGATCAGGGTCTGGTCCAGCAGCGCCCGCTTGACCGTGGTGCGCTTGGCCCGGAGCGCGGCCGCGAAGGCCTCGTCGTCGAAGCGCGGGTCGAGCGGGTCGCGGGCGATGTGCGCGATGGAGACCGGCGTGCCCTCCGGGTCGCCCTCCTCGGCCTCCTCGACCGCCAGGCCGCCGAAGGTCCGCTGGTCGACGAAGCGCAGCTCGCGCCCGCCGTCGGTGAAGCGCAGCCGGACCCGCAGATGGGTCTCGTCCGGCGTCGACGGGTCCTGGACGAGGAGCTGGCCGCTCATCCCGAGGTGGCCGATCAGCGAGAAACCCGCGCCGGTGCCGGTCAGCGGCAGCCAGAGGTACTTGCCGCGCCGCTGCGCGGTGCCGAGGGTGGTGCCGGTCAGCCGGGCCGTGAAGTCGGCCGCGCCGGCCGGCTGGCGGCGCACCGCGCGCGGGTGCAGCACCTGGACGTCGGCGACGGTCCGCCCGGCGACCCAGTTCGCCAGACCGCGGCGGACGACCTCGACCTCGGGAAGTTCGGGCACGGGAACAGGCCTCCTGCGAAGAAGATGTCGACAGGAGTGAAGGCTACTTCGAGGTCACGCCCCGGCGGGCAGCCGGTCCGCGTACTTCTCCTTGATCGCGCGCCAGGCGCTCTCGGCGGCCTTCTGCTCGGCTTCCTTCTTGGAGCGGCCGACGCCGCTGCCGAAGTCCTCGCCGGCCACCCGGGCCGCCGCGGTGAAGGTCTTCTCGTGGTCCGGTCCGGACTCCATGACCACGTACTCGGGCACCCCGATGCCCACCGAGGCGGTGAGCTCCTGGAGGCTGGTCTTCCAGTCCAGGCCGGCTCCCAGCTGAGAGGACTCCTCGATCAGCGGGTCGAACAGCCGGTGGACGAACTCGGTCGCCGCCTCCAGACCGCGGTCCAGGTAGACGGCCCCGATCACGGCCTCGACCGTGTCGGCGAGGATCGACGACTTGTCGCGGCCGCCGGTGCCCTCCTCGCCCTTGCCGAGCCGGATGAACGTGCCGAGGTCCAGGCCCCGGCCGACGTCCGCGAGCGCGCGGGAGTTGACGACCGCGGCGCGCAGTTTGGCGAGCGTGCCCTCCGGGACGTCCGGGTGGACGCGGTAGAGGGTGTCGGTCACCACCAGGCCCAGCACCGAGTCGCCGAGGAACTCCAGGCGCTCGTTGGTGGGAAGACCCCCGTTCTCGTACGCGTACGAGCGGTGGGTCAGGGCACGTACCAGAAGGGCGCGCTCAAGCGTGTACCCGAGGCGCCCTTCCAGGACGTCGTATTCGGTCGAAGCCGGCCCGCCGGCCTTGCCGCTACCCGAAGAACCCTTCGAGGCAGAGGACGCCTTGCGGGTGGAGTTACCGTCCGACATCGATCCGTACACCCCGCCGATCAGACCGAGAGGACCTGGCGGCGGTTGTACGTGCCGCAGCTGGGGCACGCGATGTGGCCGAGCTTCGGCTCGTGGCAGCGGTCGCACGCCACGAGGGCCGGAACGACGGCCTTCCAGTTGGAACGGCGGTGGCGCGTGTTGCTGCGCGACATCTTCCGCTTCGGAACAGCCACGGCTACTTCTCCTGGTTCTCGGCGGCACCCTCACGGGTGTCGCTGTTCTTGATCCCGTCACCCTCGTCGCCGGGGGCGGCGGAGAGTCCCTGCAGAGCCGCCCACCGGGGGTCGGCGGCGTCGTGGTGGTGCGCCGGGTCGTCGCTCAGGCGTGCTCCGCACTCGGAGCACAGGCCCAGGCAGTCGTCCTGGCACACCGGCTGCAGCGGCAGTGCGAGCACCACCGCGTCACGCAGCACCGGCTGGAGGTCGAAGAAGTCGCCCTCCAGGCGGTAAGTCTCTTCCTCCGAGTCCTCGTCGAGGTCCTCGGTCCCGGTGGTCCGGGCGCGGTGGCGCTCGTCGGACTCCGGGTAGTAGTACAGCTCCTGGAAGTCCACGTCGATGTCGAACTCGACGGGCTCCAGGCACCGGACGCACTCGCCCTCGACGTGGGCGTCGGCGGTGCCGGTGACCAGCACGCCCTCGACCACGGACTCCAGGCGGAGCTCCAGCTCGATCGGGCTCTTCTCCGGGACGCCGATCACGTCGATGATCCCGAAACCCTCGGGGGCCTCCAGGGTCCGACTCACCTTGCGCATGGCGCCCGCACGACGGCCCAGCTCGTGCGTGTCGAACACGAGGGGGTCGCGGTGGTCGAGGCGGTTCAAGGTGTCCTGACTTCCATCGGAATCAATGCTCTGTGTCCCCATTCGAATCGGCGTTGCGAGGGCAAGCCGACGGCCGGACATGGGGATGCCGGAGTGGTCAGACTACCGGAGTCTCCCGTCAGGCCCAACTTCGGCCCCGTCAAGAGACTCCCGGCAGCCCCACCGGGGGCCGGCTCAGCGACCGCCGAGCTCCCGCAGCCGGGTCATGTCGATCATGCTGGTGTCGAAGAAGCTGGTCTCGTCCAGGCCCTGCTGCTGGTGCGGCACCGCCGGGGGCAGGGCGGGCTGCTGGTGGTGCGACACGGCCGGGGGCAGAGCCTGCTGCTGCAGGTAGGTGTAGCCGTCGTACGGCTGGGCCCCGTAGCCGTCCTGCTGCTGGGGATACCCGTAGGCGCCGCCCTGCTGCTGGTCCTGATAGCCCTGCTGCTGCGGGTAGCCGCCCTGCTGCTGGTGGCCCCACTGGGCGCTGTACGGGTCGCCCTGGCCGGCCGGGTCGAAGCCCCCGCCGTACACCTCGGCGTACTGCCCGCCCTGCTGGTGGGCGGCGGCCGCGTACTGGTCGGCGCCGGAGTCCTGCCAGCCGGCCGCGGCCGGGGTCTGCTCGGGCCAGGTCTGCTGCTGCGGGACGTCCTCGCGGTACCAGGCGATGTCGTCGCCGTCGGCGTCCGCGGCGAAGCCGGCGGCCACCGCCTCGGCCCGCTCCTTGGCCTGCTGCGCCTCGTCGGCGGCGGCCAGGTAGGCGCCCAGCTCGTCGATCGGCCGCTTGCCGAGGAGCTTGTCGCGGCCCTTGCCGACCGCCTCCAGGGTGGCGCCGAGCACGTTCTCCAGCGTGGCGAGCTTCACATCGACGTACTCGTCGACCTCGGGGCTCGGGCTGATCCGCTGCGGCTGGAACTCCTCGCCGTCGGTCTCGCCCTCGTGGTCGGCCTCGAAGACGCTGGAGTCGCCGCGCAGCTTGGTCCGGCCGCGGCCGACCGCGCCGAGCGTCTTGGTCAGCACGACCTCGAAGTTGGCCAGCTTGCTGTCCACGTAGTCGTCCGCCTCGGCCCGCTTGGTCTCGACCTCGCCCCGGGCCTCGGCCAGGATCCGGTCCGCCTCGGCCTGCGCCCGGCGGACCACCTCGGTGTCCGAGATGAGCGAGCCGCGCTCGGCGTGCGCGCCCTGGATGATCCGCTCGGCCTCGGCCTCGGCGTCCGCCACCACCTGCTCGTGGTCGGCCATCACCGACTGCGCCTGGGCGAGTTCGGCGGGCAGGGCCGCCTTGAGGTCGTTGAGCAGGCCGATCAGCTCGGCCCGGTTCACCACGCAGGAGGCCGACATCGGCATCGAGCGGGCGTTCTCGACCGCCGCCACGATCTCGTCGACCTTGTTCTGCACGTCCACGGGGCTTCGTCTTTCCGTGTGCCGCCGACGGTCCGGCGGAGGCAGGCCCGGCACGGCGTACCTCACCGCGGGGCAGGGATACAGACTGTACGGCCCCCGCGCGGCGAGCTCACAACGCCTGAGCCGAACCGGCCTCCACCGCCCTGGACAATCCGTGACGAACCGGCAGAAACGGACTAAAGGTCGACTACTGCTCGGCCTTGCGCTCCGCGATCCGCTCGACCAGCCGGCGGTGCACCGTCTCCGGCAGCAGGTGCGAGACGTCACCGCCGTACGAGGCCACCTCCTTGGCCAGCGTCGAGGAGAGGAAGCTGTACGTCGGCGAGGTCGGCAGGAACAGCGTCTCCACGCCGGTCAGGCCGTTGTTCATGTGCGCCATCTGCAGCTCGTAGTCGAAGTCGCTGACCGCGCGCAGGCCCTTGACGATCGCCGGGATGCCGCGCTCCCGGCAGTAGTCCACCAGCAGGCCCTGGTGCGACTCGACCACCACGTTGCCGAACTCCGCGGTGACGTCCTCGATCAGGCCGATCCGCTCCCCGATGGTGAACATGCCCTGCTTGTTCGGGTTGACCAGGACCGCGACGTGCACCACGTCGTACAGCTTCGAGGCGCGCTCGATGATGTCGAGGTGGCCGTTGTGGATCGGGTCGAACGAACCGGGACAGACGGCTCGGCGCATGGCGTGTGCTCCCTCGTGGGGTGACGGCTGCTGCGGGCCGCGGCCCGCTACTCGTGGTCGCTGGCCTCGGCGGCGGCGCGACCGTACCAGAGCGTGCCCTCGCCGTAGCGGCGGGAGCGCAGCACCTCGAAGCCCTCGGGCCAGCCGAACTCGCCGCCACGGGTGCTGCGCTCCACGGTGACGAGTGCGTCCTCCGCGAGCCAGCCCCCAGCCAACAGTGTGATCAGCATCTCCCGCAGCTCCCCGTCCGTCACGGCGTACGGCGGATCGAGGAACACCAGGTCGTAGGGGGTCTGCGGGGGCGGGCCGACGATCACCTTCTCCGCCTTGGCGGCCCGCACCTCGGCGCCCGGCAGCCCGATGGTGCGGACGTTCTCCCGGATCACCCGGGCCGCCTGGCCGTCCGCCTCGACCAGCAGGACGTGCTCGGCCCCGCGCGACAGGGCCTCCAGGCCGACCGCGCCCGATCCGCCGAACAGGTCCAGCATCCGGGCCCCGTGCAGGGTGCCGCGAAACGCCTCCAGGGTGGAGAACATCGCCTCCCGGGCCTTGTCGGAGGTCGGGCGGGTGCCCCGGCCAGGCGGTACGGCCAGCCGGCGGCCGCCGGCCGACCCGGCGATCACGCGGGTCATGGTGGTGAAGGGTCCTTTCGTCGCTGCCCGACCACGCTATCCCGCCCCGAGCCGAAGGGGCGCGCCGGTGCCGAAAGGGAGAAGCGACGGAGCGACGAAGGAGCGCGGGAGCGCCGACCGTCGGCACCGGGCCAGAGCGCCCCGGAGGCGAGCGGGCGAGTCACAGCGAGCGGGTGCGGCCCGACGGACCGCACCCGCACACCAGGGCGGTCAGCTCGCCTCGGAGCCCGCCCCCTGAGCCGGGACCGCCGCGCCGAGCAGGGCCGGCGAGGCGTAGCGGGACCAGGACAGGCAGCCGTCGGGCGGGCAGAACTCGGGGCGGCGCGGGTCGTGCCCGAGCTCGCGCAGCTTGGTCCGGACGGAGTCGGGCGTACGGCCGAAGCGGGCGGCGATCCGGGCGACGGTCTCGCCGTCGTGGAAGCGCCGGACCAGCTCCTCCTCGTGCTGCGGAACCCAGGGGGCACCGTGGCCCGGGTACAGCTCGCGCAGCACGTCGCGGTCGGGGATGGGCTCGGAGACGTCGGCGACGATCGCCAGCGCCCGCAGCGCGCGGTTGAGCGCGATCCGCAGCGAGGCGACGTCCTCGACCGGCAGGCGGAGCTTGCCCGAGGCGAGCGGCGCGGCGGCCGCCCCCTCGCGCCAGCCGGTCAGGGTGAGGGTGACCTCGCGGTCGTCGTCGCTGGCGAGTTCGATCCGGAAGACCTTGTCGCCGAGCGGGAGCTCGTTGAGATGACGGAATGCCATGGCAGGACCCCCAAGTGTCGCGCCAGGTACGCACCTTGAGGGTGCGTCCTGAACACCTTCATTCTCTCGTGGGGGTCTGACAGTCCGGCCTCCCCGAGGGCCCGCTCAGCCCTTCTCCATGTAGGCCGCGCGGTCCTCGTCGAGCAGGCTCTCCAGTGCGGTGCGCAGCTCCGGGTGGGCGGCGAGGTCCGGGTCCTCGGCGACCAGCCGGGTGGCCTCGGTCCGGGCGGTGAGGATGACCTCCTCGTCCTCCAGCACCGAGAGCACCTTGAGCGAGGACTTCACCCCGGACTGCGCCTGGCCCAGCACGTCGCCCTCGCGGCGCTGTTCGAGGTCGATCCGGGACAGCTCGAAGCCGTCCAGGGTGCCGGCCACCGCGTCCAGCCGGGCCCGGGCGGCGCTGCCCCCGGGCATGTCGCTGACCAGCAGGCACAGGCCCGCCGCGCTGCCACGGCCGACCCGGCCGCGCAGCTGGTGGAGCTGGGAGACGCCGAAGCGGTCCGCGTCCATGATGACCATCACGGTGGAGTTGGGGACGTTGACGCCGACCTCGATGACCGTGGTGGCGACCAGCACGTCCACCTCCCCGGTCGCGAACCGGCGCATCACCTCGTCCTTGGCCTCCGGGGCGAGCCGGCCGTGCAGGATCTCCACCCGCAGGCCGCTCAGCGGTCCCTCGACGAGCTTCTCGGCGGTCTCCACCACCGAGAGCGGCGGCCGCCGTTCGTCACTGGCGGCGCCGATGTCGGCGACCTCCTCGAAGTCCTCCTCGGCCGCCTTGCGCTTCTTCTTCGACTCGCCCTTGGTGGCGGCCGCGGGCTCCTCGTCCCCGATCCGGGGGCAGACCACGTACGCCTGGTGGCCCTTGGTGACCTCCTCGCGGACCCGTTCCCAGGCCCGGGTGAGGAAGTTGGGCTTCTCCAGCGCGGGGACGACGTGGGTGGAGATCGGCGAGCGCCCGGCCGGGAGCTGGTCCAGGACGGAGGTCTCCAGATCGCCGAAGACGGTCATCGCGACGGTGCGCGGGATCGGGGTGGCGGTCATCACCAGCAGGTGCGGCGGCTGCTCGCCCTTGGCGCGCAGCGCGTCCCGCTGCTCGACGCCGAAGCGGTGCTGCTCGTCCACCACGACCAGGCCGAGGTCCTGGAACTGGACCTTGTCCTCGATCAGCGCGTGGGTGCCGATGGCGATCCCGGCGTCCCCGCAGGCCATGTCGAGCAGCGCCTGCCGACGGGCGGGAACGCCCATCGAGCCGGTCAGCAGCACCACCCGGGTGCCGAGGTCGGAGCCGCCGAGCATGCCGCCCTCGGCCAGGTCCCCCATCATCTCGACGATCGAACGGTGGTGCTGCTGGGCCAGCACCTCGGTGGGCGCGAGCAGGACGGCCTGGCCGCCCGCGTCCACCACGGCGAGCATCGCGCGCAGCGCGACCAGGGTCTTCCCCGAGCCGACCTCGCCCTGGAGCAGGCGGTGCATCGGGTGCTCGGTCGCCAGGTCGGCGGCGATCTCGCCGGACACCTTCTGCTGGCCCTCGGTGAGGGTGAACGGCAGCCGGGCGTCGAAGGCGTCCAGCAGGCCGCCCTCGCGGGCCTTGCGCGCCTTGGCGGGCAGGGCGGAGTCGGCGGCGCGGCGCTGGGCGAGGGCGACCTGCAGCACGAAGGCCTCGTCCCAGCGCAGCCGGCTCTGGGCGCGCTCGCGGTCGGCCTGGCTGCGCGGGCGGTGGATCAGCTCCAGCGCCTCGGGCAGCGGGATCAGGTCGTGCCGCTCGCGCAGTTCGGCGGGCAGCGGTTCACCGACGTCGCCGAGGTGCTTGGTGAGCGCGGTCTCGATGCAGATCGACAGCTTCCAGCTGGGCATCTGGGCGCTGGCGCCGTAGACCGGGATGAGCCGGCCGGCGAACTGCCGGGCGGCGTCGGACCCGGCGTCCTCGTCGAGCAGTTGGTAGTCGGGCGAGACCAGTTGGCGGGTGCGGTTGAAGACGCCGACCTTGCCCGCGAACAGGCCCTGGGCCCCGGCCTTGAGCTCCTTCTGCCGCCAGCCCTGGTTGAAGAAGACCAGGGAGAGCCGGCTGCGGCCGTCGGTGACCACGACCTCCAGGCGGTCGCCCTTGCGGCCGCGGAACGGGATGAGCGTGACCTTCTCGATCCGGGCCAGCACGGTGACGTGCTCGTCGATCTCCAGCTCGTCCAGGCTGGTGAGCTGGCCGCGTTCGACGTAGCGGCGGGGGTAGTGGTGCAGCAGGTCCCCGACCGTGCGCAGCTTGAGGCTGTCGGCGAGCACCTTCGCGGTACGGTCGCCGACGAGCTTGGTCAGTGGTTCATCGAGAGCGCCCATCAGGCCCCTGTTTACACCACGGGACCGACAAACCGGGCCCTACTCCACTCCGATGAGCAGGGGCGTGGACTCCTGCCCGCCGTGGAAGACCACCGCGTCCACCTCCGGCCGCTGGTGGCGCACGTGCGCGACCAGCCGGTCGGCGAGCGTCCGGTCGGCGCCCTCGCCGACGATCAGGGTGACGAGTTCGCCGCCGGCGCCGAGCATCCGGTCCAGCACGCTCTCGCCGACCTCGGCCAGTGCGCCGCCGATCACTGCGACGTCGCCGTCGATCAGGCCGAGCACGTCCCCGGCCTGGCAGACCCCGGCCATGGTCCAGGACTCCCCCTCGGCCACGGCGAGTTCGGCGTACCGGGTGGCCCCGGCGGCCGAGGTCATGGCGACCACGTCCTCGTCGAAGCGGCGGCCGCCCTCGTGCACCGCGAGCGCCGCGAGCCCCTGGACCGGCGAGCGGGTGGGCAGGACGGCGATCCGCACGCCCTCCTCGCGCAGCTGGTCGGCGGCGGCCCCGGCGGCGGCGCGCAGTTCGGGGTCGTTGAGCAGCAGCACCACCTCGCGGGCGGCCGAGCGGCGGACCGCGGCGGCGAGTTCGGCGCTGGCCGGGCGGCGGTCCGGGTCGGTGTGCAGTGCGACGGCGCCGGCCTGCTCGCACAGTTCGGCCAGGCCCTCGCCGGAGACCACGCAGAGCACCGTACGGGCCCGCTCCTCGCGCTCGCCGCGCTCGGCGGCGGCGCTGCCGGCCCGGGCGGCGGCCTCGGCGAAGTGGGTGATCCGGATCTGGCGCGGGCGCCCGGCCCGGACGCCGGCCTCCACGGCGGCGCCCGCGTCGTCCACGTGGACGTGCACGTTCCACAGGCCGTCGCCGCCGCCGATCACCAGGGAGTCGCCGAGCCCGCCGAGCCGCTCGCGCAGCGCGGGCAGCGCCTGGTCGGGGGCGTCCAGCAGGTAGATGACCTCGAAGGCGGGGTGGCCCGGGCCGGGCGGCCGCAGGTGGACCTCGCAGCTCTCGACGGCCCGGACGTCCCCGCGCAACGCGACCGGCCCCATCGGCTGCTGCCCGGCGACGGCGTCGGCGAGCGCGCCGAGCACGGCCACCAGGCCGCGCCCGCCGGCGTCCACCACCCCGTTCTCGGCCAGTACGGCGAGCTGCTCGGGGGTGTGCCGAAGCGCGTCCCGCGCGGCCCGGTAGGCGGTGTCGGCGACCTGCGCGAGCCCGTCCCCGGCCCGGACGGCCTCCCGGGCGGCGACCCGGGCGACGGTCAGCAGGGTGCCCTCGACGGGCTCGGCGACGGCCTGGTAGGCGGAGTCGGCGGCCCGCTGGAGGGCGGCCCGCAGCTGTTCGGCGCCGCCGCCGTCGGCGAGCGTCTCGGCGGTGCCGCGCAGCCACTGGGCGAGGATCACCCCGGAGTTGCCGCGGGCGCCGACCAGGGCGCCGCGGGCCATCGCCCGGACCGCGTCGGCCAGCCCGGGGGCCGGGTCGGCCGCGGGGTCGGCGAAGCGGCTCTCCACCTCGGCGGCGGCGGACTCGACGGTCAGGTACAGGTTGGTGCCGGTGTCGCCGTCCGGGACGGGATAGACGTTGAGCGCGTCGATCTCCTCGCGGGCCTGGCCGAGCGCGCGCAGGGCGAGCTGGCACCAGGTGCGCACGGCCGGGGCGTCGAGCGTGTGCAGCACCAGGTCTCCTCCGGATGGGACGCCGATACGGCCTGACGGGCAGCGGCATGGGGTGATACCGGCAGGTTATCGGGGCCGGGCGGGGTCGCCCGGTCCGGCGACCGGAGCGATCACTCAGCCGGTCATGGTAGTTTCGTGGGACGGAAGCAAGCGTTGTATGCTCTTCCGGTTGCCTGGAACCGTCCAGGCTCACCTCCTTGTCCGGTCTGGTTCACGTGAGTGCTCCGGTGGGTGAGTGGGGTTTTCGAAAGTATCTGATCTGAAGTCTTGGAGTGACTCCTGTGGCTGCCAACTGCGACGTCTGCGGCAAGGGGCCGGGCTTCGGCAACAGCATCTCCTTCTCGCACCGCCGTACCCCCCGTCGTTGGAACCCCAACATCCAGACGGTGCGCGCTGTGATTGGGCGGACGCCGAAGCGGCTCAACGTCTGCACCTCGTGCATCAAGGCCGGTAAGGTCTCGCGCTGACGCGCAGACCGGCATGCCGGTCCTCCAGTGAGTCGGTTCATCCTCGGATGGACCGGCTTCGCTGTTTCCGGGACCGGTCACGCTTTCCGGACGTAACCGTGGTGGGGGGGGGGGCGGGGGGGGCGCCCCCCCCCCCCCCCGGGCGCGGCGCCGCCGGGGGCGGCGCGGGCCCCCGCCCCCCGGGGGGGGGCGCGCGGGCGCCCCCGGCCCCCCCCCCCCCCCCCGTCCGCGCCCTCTCGTTGTGCTGTGTTACTGCGTGGGGGGCGGGGGGGGGGGGGGCGCGGCCCCCCCCCCCCCCGCGCGCCGGCGGGGGGGGGGGGGGGCCCCCCCCCCCCCCCCCCCACCACTGCTTTCCGGCACTGCTCCGCGGCTGACGGCTAGCGCCAGCGCCAGGCGTGGTCGACCGGGCCGATCCCGGCGCCCAGCGCGAAGCCTCCGGCGATCGCGCCGGTGATGTATTCCTTGGCCGAGCCCACCGCCTCGGGCAGCGACTCACCCTTGGCCAGGCCGGCCGCGATCGAGCTGGCCAGGGTGCAGCCGGTGCCGTGGGTGTGCCGGTTGTCGTAGCGCGGCGCGCGGTACCAGTGCGCCTCGTCCGGCCCGCCGTACAGCAGGTCGGCGGCCTCGCCCTCCAGGTGGCCGCCCTTGACCAGCGCCCAGCGCGGCCCGAGGTCGACCAGCGCCCGGGCGGCGTCCAGCATCTGCGACTCGTCCTCGACCGTCCGGCCGGTGAGCTGGGTCACCTCGTGCAGGTTGGGGGTGACCACGGTGGCGACCGGCAGCAGCTTCTCCCGGACGGTGGCCACCGCCTCGGCGGCCAGCAGCGCGTCCCCGTGCTTGGAGACTCCGACCGGGTCGACCACCACCGGGGCGGCCACCCCGGACAGCAGCTCGGAGACGGTCTCGACCAGTTCGATCGAGGCGAGCATGCCGGTCTTCACGGCCTGCACCCCGATGTCGTCCACCACGCTGCGGAACTGCGCCCGCACGGCTTCGGCGGGCAGCTCCCAGTAGCCCTGGACGCCGAGCGAGTTCTGCGCGGTGACGGCAGTGATCACGCTCATGCCGTGGACGCCGAGGGCGAGCATCGCCTTGAGGTCGGCCTGGATGCCGGCGCCGCCGCCGGAGTCGGAGCCGGCGATCGTGAGGACGCGGGGCGGCGCATCGGAGGCGCCACGCGGTGGGGGTGCCCCCGGACGGAGTCCGGGGGAGGGCCGACCAGGGGCGGGGGTGGGAGACGGGAGGGACATGAGGTCAACCTACTCCTGAGGGTTCAGAGCACCGCCTCGGACTCCGCCCAGCGGTCCTCCGGCACCGTCTTCAGCCGGGTCACCGCGTCACCGATCGGCACCAGCTCGATCTCGGTCCGGCGCAGCGCGGTGAAGTGCCCGAAGGCGCCCTGGTGGACGGCCTCCACCACGTGCCAGCCGAAGCGCGAGGCGAGCACCCGGTCCCGGGCGGTCGGGGTGCCGCCGCGCTGGACGTGGCCGAGGATGACCGGGCGGGCCTCCTTGCCGAGCAGGTCCTCCAGCTCGTGGGCGAGCCGGTTGCCGATCCCGCCGAAGGTGCGGTGCCCGAACTGGTCGACCTCGCCGTGGTCGAAGCGCATGGTGCCGGGCTGCGGGGCCGCGCCCTCGGCGACGGCGATGATGGCGAACTTCTTGCCACGGGCGAAGCGGTCGTCGACCATCCGGGCCACCGCCTCGATGTCGAAGGGCTTCTCCGGGATCAGGATGCCGTGCGCACCGCCGGCCATGCCCGCGGTCAGGGTGATCCAGCCGGTGTGCCGACCCATCAACTCGACCACCATGACGCGCTGGTGGGACTCGGCGGTGGTCTTCAGCCGGTCGATCGCCTCGGTCGCGACGTGCACCGCGGTGTCGAAGCCGAAGGTGACGTCGGTGGCCTCGATGTCGTTGTCGATGGTCTTCGGCACCGCGACCACCGGCAGCCCTGCCTCGCTGAACAGCTTGGCCGCGGTGAGCGTCCCCTCGCCGCCGATCGCGATCAGCGCGTCGATGCCGATGTCCCGGGCCAGCGTCCGCGCGTTCTCCACCGCCCAGGCGATCCGCTCCCGCCGTACCCGGGCCGAGCCCAGGATGGTGCCGCCGAGAGTGAGCAGGCCGGTGACGTCGTCGTGCGAGACCGGCCGGGTGCGGCCCTCGATCAGGCCGAGGAAACCGTCCTCGATGCCGACGATCTCGTCCCCGTGGACGTCCGTTCCCCGGTGCACCACCGACCTGATCACCGCGTTGAGGCCGGGGCAGTCGCCGCCGCTGGTCAGTACACCGATACGCATGTGTGGTGTGCTCCCGCTCGCAGTGGTTCGGACCACCCGCGAGGGACGGCGGGCGGGCTCGGATGCCGCAAGCCTACGCAAAACGCACCCCCGAAGCCCGTCCGCCGCACGCCCGGAGCGCCACGTGCCGTACCGGCGTCCAGCGCCCATCGGCCGTACTCCGTACGCCGATCGGCGCTCACTCGGCGAAGTGGTCCCAGCCGCCGACCCGGTCCCAGGGCGCGCCGTCCACCGTCACCCGGCCGCTGCGCGAGCCCCGCGGACGACCGGTCACCTCGCCCACCACCCGCCAGCGGGCCGGGAGTTGGACCCCGCGCGGGAAGGTGGCCACGATCGCGTGGTCCTCGCCGCCGGACAGCACCCAGACCAGCGGGTCCACCCCGACCGCCTGGCCGATGTCGGCCATCTGCGCCGGGACGTCGAAGTCGGCGGCCTTGAGGTCGATGTCCACGTCGCTGGCCCGGGCCACGTGGCCGAGGTCGGCGACCAGCCCGTCGCTCACGTCGATCATCGAGGTCGCGCCCAACTCGGCGGCGGCCGGGCCCGCGTGGTACGGCGGCTCGGGCCGGCGGTGCGCCTCGACGAAGGCGCGCGGGGAGCGGAAGCCGCGCTGCAGCACGGTCAGTCCGGCGGCCGACCAGCCGAGCCAGCCGGTCACCGCGACCACGTCGCCGACCTGGGCGCCGGAGCGCGTCACCGCCGCGCGCCCCTGGAGGTCGCCGAGCGCCGTGATGGCCAGCGTGACGGTGTCGCCGCGCACCACGTCGCCGCCGACCACCGTCGCCCCGGCCACCTGGCACTCGTCGCGCAGGCCGTCCATCAGCTCGGTGGCCCAGGTGGTCGGCAGGTCGGCGGGGGCGACCAGGCCGAGCAGTATCGCGGTCGGCACCGCGCCCATCGCGGCCACGTCGGCGAGGTTCTGGGCGGCGGCCTTGCGACCCACGTCGTAGGCGGTGGACCAGTCCCGGCGGAAGTGCCGGTTCTCGATCAGGACGTCGGTGGTGGCCACCACCCGGCCGTCCGGAGCCTTCACCACCGCGGCGTCGTCCCCGGGACCGAGGTCGACCGCGTCGGTGAGCGGTACCCGGGCGGTCAGCTCCCTGATGAGGCCGAACTCGCCCAGCTCGCCCACGGTCCCCTGCATCTGCCGTCCTCTCGCGTTTCCATCCGTGTATGGCTCCCCCGCGCGCAGCGTACGCCCTTCGAGGGTGCGAAAGTCTCCCCTCCCCTGCCCGCTGCACGGTAGCGTGGTGATCAGTCTGCCGGTGAACCCGTTCCCACCCCTGTGCCCGACCGGGCGATCACGGCGGCGACCCCCGTAACCGGCCGCCGGGAGGCCCCCGTGGTACAGGCATACATCCTGATCCAGACCGAGGTCGGAAAGGCCAGCGCCGTGGCCGACACGATCGGCGAGATCCCCGGAGTGCTCACCGCCGAGGACGTCACCGGCCCTTACGACGTGATCGTCAAGGCCGAGGCCGACACCGTGGACGACCTGGGCCGCATGGTCGTCGCCAACGTGCAGAAGGTCGAGGGCATCACCCGCACCCTCACCTGTCCGGTGGTTCACCTGTAAGCCCCGGCTACCATCGGCGGGTGGCCAGAGAACTCCGCATCCCCAAGGCGCTGACCGCGCTTCCGGCGCCGGTCCGCTGGCTGGCCGTGCCGGTCGCACTGACCTGCACGGTCGTGGTGCTGATCGGCAGCTGGAGTTCGGCCGATTCCCAGGTCGAGGTTCCGCGGCCGAGCGGGAAGGCCGCGGACTACTGTCGCGCGCTCTCCGCCGCGCTGCCGCAGGAGCTGCTCGGGCACGCCCGAAAGGACCCGTCGCCCGCGTCCCCGTACACGGCGGCCTGGGGCAGCTCGCCCCGGACGGTGCTGCGCTGCGGCATCGACCGGCCGGAGGAACTGGACGGCGAGCACGCCGCGGACTGGTCCCCGACCGCCGACGACGTCACCTGGTGGTCGCAGAAGCTCTCCGACGGCGGCTACCGCTTCGTGACGACCATGCGCGCCGCCTACGTCGAGGTGACCGTCCCGGCCTGCGCCGCACAGAACTCCTTCGACCCGGCAGCCGCCCTGAGCAGCCTGGTGAACGCCAAGATCCCGGGCTGAGCTCCCCGCCCCGACCACGCTGCCCCGCCCCGAGCCGAAGGGGCGCGCCGGTGCCGAAAGGGAGAAGCGACAAGCGAGGCACGAGCGCCGGAGCGCCGACCGTCGGCACCGGGCCAGAGCGCCCCGGAGGCGAGCGGGCGAGTATCAGTGCGCCGACCGTCGGCACCGGATCAGAGCGCCCCGGAGGCGAGCGGGCGAGTATCAGTGCGCCGACCGTCGGCACCGGATCAGAGCGCCCCGGAGGCGAGCGGGCGACCAGCACAGAGCGGGCCGGAAGCTCCCGGCCCGCCCTCGCACCGTCGGTACGACTACCGCAGTCCGGTCGAGCGGCGCAGCGCCGACGCCAGCAGCCGGTCGATCAGCTCCGCGTACGCGACCCCGCTGGCCTCCCACATCTTCGGGTAGGCGGAGATCGGGGTGAAGCCCGGCATGGTGTTGATCTCGTTGATCATCCAGGTGCCGTCCGCCAGCAGGAAGAAGTCCACCCGGGCCAGGCCCTCGCAGCCGAAGGCCTCGAACGCGATCACGGCCTGGCGCTGGATCTCGGCGGTCTCCTCGGCGGTCAGCCGCGCCGGGATCTGCACCTCGGAGGAGTCGATGTACTTGGCCTCGAAGTCGTAGAAGTCGAAGCCCTCACCGACCAGCACCTCGGCCGGGACGCTGGCCCGCGGGCCGTCCTCGAACTCCAGCACGCCGCACTCGATCTCGCGGCCGGAGACACCGGCCTCGATGATCAGCTTGGGGTCGTGCCGGCGGGCCTCCTCGATCGCGGCGTCCAGCTCGGCGAGGTCGCCGACCTTGGTGATGCCGATGCTGGAGCCGGCCCGACAGGGCTTCACGAACAGCGGCAGGCCGAGCCCGGCGGCGCGCTCGCGCACGGCCGCGCGGCCCTGCTCGGTCTCCCAGTCCCGCGGCCGCACGATGGTGTAGCTGCCGACGTTCAGGCCGTGCGAGGCCAGGATCCGCTTGGCGAACTCCTTGTCCATGCCGGCGGCGCTGGCCAGCACGCCGTTGCCGACGTACGGGACGCCGGAGAGCTCCAGCAGGCCCTGCAGGGTGCCGTCCTCGCCCCACGGGCCGTGCAGCAGCGGGAACACCACGTCGACCTCGCCGAGGGCCTTGGGGGCGCTTCCCGGCTCGCTGAGGACCACTTCCCGGCTGCCCGGGGCAGCGGGCAGCGTGACCTGCCCGTCCACGGACTCGGCGACGTGCGCCACGTCCGGCAGCCTGCCGTCGGTGATGGCCATCCGGGCCGGCTCGTCGCTGGTCAGCGCAAAGCGGCCCTCGTGCGTGATGCCGATCGGCAGCACGTCGTACTTGTCACGGTCGATCGCCCTGAGCACACTGCCCGCGGTGGAGACCGAGATGGCGTGCTCGGAGCTGCGGCCGCCGAAGACCAGCGCGACGCGCGGCTTGCGGGCGGACGGGTTCGGGGAGGACTGTTCGATGCTCATATCGGGTTTGAGACTACCGTGCGAGGTGTTTCCGGGAAGTCAACGGTCGCCCGACGGGCCCCGTAGCGCCGGTCCGGGGAGTCCCGGAGCCCTCAGCGCCGCTCCGCCTTGGCCGAGCGGGACATCAGCGTCTGCAGCGCCTCCTGGGTGGGCCGCCCGTTGTGCACCACGTCCACCACGGCCTCGACGATCGGCATGTCGACCCCGCTGCGCCGGGCCAGGTCCAGCACCGACTCGCAGGACTTGACGCCCTCCGCGGTCTGCCGGGTGGCCGCGATGGTCTCGGCCAGCGACATGCCGCGGCCCAGGTTCATGCCGAAGGTGTTGTTGCGCGACAGCGGCGAGGAGCAGGTGGCGACCAGGTCGCCCATCCCGGCGAGCCCCGCGAAGGTGTGCGGGTCGGCGCCCAGCACCTCGCCGAGCCGGGTGGTCTCGGCCAGCCCGCGGGTGATCAGGGTCGCCTTGGTGTTGTCGCCGAGCCCCATGCCGGCCGCCATGCCGACGGCCAGGCCGATCACGTTCTTGACGGCGCCGCCGAGTTCGCAGCCGACCACGTCGGTGTTGGTGTACGGCCGGAAGTACGGCGTGTGGCAGGCCGCCTGGAGCCGCTTGGCGACCGCCTCGTCGGTGCAGGCGACCACACTGGCGGCGGGCTGCCGGTTGGCGATCTCCTTGGCCAGGTTGGGCCCGCTGACCACCGCGACGCGCTCCGGGCCGACCTTGGTGACCTCGTCGATCACCTCGCTCATCCGCTTGGCGGTGCCGAGTTCGATGCCCTTCATCAGGCTCACCAGCACGGTCTGCGGCTCGATCAGCGGTGCCCAGGCGGCCAGGTTGTCACGCAGCGTCTGCGAGGGCACCACCAGCACCGCGAAGTCGGCGCCGGCCAGCGCCTCGGCGGCGTCGGTGGTGGCCCGGACGGTGTCGGGCAGCCGGACGCCCGGCAGGTAGTCGGGGTTCTCGTGGGTGCTGTTGACGGCGTCCACCAGCTCCTGGCGGCGCGCCCACAGCACGACCTCGCAGCCCGCGTCCGCCAGCACCATCGCGAAGGCGGTGCCCCAGGACCCGGTCCCCATCACTGCGCAGCGGGTCACCGGCCCGTCCCCTCACCGTCGTTGTCGTTCCTGGCGCCCTTGGCCCGGCGGCGCTCGGCCACCGCGGCGGCGGCCCGCTCACGGGCGGCCTTGCGCATGTCGTAGCGCTCGGCCGGCGGCTCCTCGCCGCGGATTCCGGCCAGCACGGCGGTGATCGCCGTCATGATGTCCTCGGTCGCGTCGGAGAGCACCTGGGCGGTCAGCTCCTGGCCCTCGTACTTGCTGAGGTCCACCGCGGGCCCGGCCGCGACGGTGACCTTGTGGCGCGGGAAGAGGTTGAACTTGCCCTTGCCGTAACCGGGCCGGCCGTACGGCGGGATGATCTCGTGGGCGCCCCAGTGCGCGACCGGGATGACCGGCGCACCCGTCATCAGCGCGACCCGGGCGACGCCGTTCTTGCCGGTCATCGGCCACAGGTCCGGGTCGCGGGTGAGCGTTCCCTCCGGGTAGAACTGCACGCACTGCCCGCCGTTGACGGCGTCGATCGCGGCCCGGAAGGCCTGCGCGGCGTCGGTGGACTCGCGGAACACCGGAATCTGGCCGGTCTTGCGCAGCATGAATCCGATGAAGGGAATCGAGAACAGCGAGGACTTACCGAGAATCCGCGGCGGACGGCCACTGTTGTACTGCCAGTGCGCGTAGACCACCGGATCGATGATCGAATTGTGGTTCACCGCGGCGATGAAGCCGCCTTCCTTCGGAATGTACTCCCAGCCCCGCCAGTCGGGCTTCACCAGGGCGGTCGTCACCGGCTTCACCAGCACGGCCGCGAAGCGGTACCAGATGCCGTAGTCGGCATTGCCGAACTTGGCGTACGAGCGGCGGGCCACCCCAGCTCCTTCTCATCACATGCGGCACGTGGGGTGCCGCGGTCAGTGCGTCCCGGTGCCTCGCACCGGTCTGTCCGGTGCCCGGTCCACGGGCGCGGAACAGTGTCGCCCGCTCGCTCGCCGACTGTCGAGCGACCGCCCCAACCCGCCCGACGGTCGTGATCAAACGCACGTCCACACAGCTCGGACGGCCTGGCGAGGGCTCCGGGACCGGCGTCACAATGACGCCGATGACCCAGGACACCGTACGCCCCAGCGGGCCCGCCGCGCCCGCCGCACCCACCGCCGACTGGTCGCTGGTGCTGCCGCTCAAGCCGCTCACTCTGGCGAAGAGCAGACTGGCCCCGTACGCCGGGCGGCACCGGCCGGACCTGGCCCTGTCCTTCGCGCTCGACACCGTCACCGCGGCACTCGCCACACCGGGCGTGGCCCGGGTCCTGGTGGTCACCAGGGACGCCGTCGCCGGCGCCCGGTTGGCGGCGCTGGGCGCCCTGGTCGTCGCCGACGAGCCGGGCGGGGGCCTCAACCGGGCGCTGGTACACGGCGCCTCGGCCGCGCTGGCGCTCGCCCCCCGGGCACCGCTGGCCGCCCTCTCGGCCGACCTGCCCGCCCTGCGCCCGGCCGAACTGGCCCGGGTGCTGGGCGCGGTGCCGACGGACGGCCGGGCCTTCCTGCCGGACTCCCCCGGCCTCGGCACCACCCTGCTCGCCAGTGCCCCCGGCCACCCGCTCTCCCCCGCCTTCGGGGACGGCTCACGGGCCCGGCACGCGGCCGGAGGGGCGCTCGAACTGCGCCTGGCGGACGTGGAGTCGGTGCGCCGGGACGTCGACACCGGCAGCGACCTCGGCGAGGCCGCGAGGCTCGGCCTCGGCCCGCACACCAGTGCCCTGTTCGCCCGTCTGGGCCGGTCCCGCCCGCAGACCTGACCGCAGCACCGACCGCGGTCCTGGCCGCGGTCCCGACCGAGGGTCCTGGCCCGGGGGCTTGTCGGACCCGCTCGCTATGCTGCTGGCATGCAGGCCACCGCGTTCACCTTCGACCCCGCCACCCGGGCCGGCTCCGTGCTGCTCGACGACGGGACCCCGGTGCCGTTCGACGCGGCCGCCTTCGACGCCGGCGGCCTGCGACTGCTGCGGCCCGGCCAGCGGGTGCGGATCCGCACCGAGGGCACCGGCGAGGCCCGTCGGGTGGTCTTCGTGACCCTCCAGACCTTCCCCGACCCGGCCGACGAACGCTGACCGGGCCGGGATTCGGACCGCGCGCCCGCCTTTTCCCACGCATCGGGCACCGGCCGCCGCCGAATCCTGACTAAGCGCCCGGAAAACGAAAGAGCCGCGGCCACCCGGTCCCCGCAATTCGCGGAAGGGGTGCCGCGGCTCTGAGCCGAAGGCCGTCCGAGGACAGTCGCGCGGGACTTACTTGGCAGTGGTCTTGCGCGCGGTGGTCTTGCGGGTGGCGGTCTTCTTCGCCGGAGCCGTCTTCTTGGCCGTGGCGGTCGCCTTCTTGGCGGTGGCCGTGGTCTTCTTGGCGGCAGCCGTGGTGGTCGCCTTCTTCGCGGCGGCCGTCTTCTTGGTCGCGGTCGCCGTGGTCTTCTTGGCGGCGGCAGCGGTGGTGGTGGCGGCCTTCTTGGCGGCGGGCGCCTTCTTCGCGGCGGTGGCCGTGGTCTTCTTGGCGGCAGCCGTGGTGGCCGTCTTCTTGGCGGCGGCCTTCTTGGTCGCGGCCGGGGCGGCGGCAGCGGCGGCGGCGCGCTTGGTGGCGGCACGCTTGGCGGCCGGGGTGGCGGCGACGCCGGCCTTGCCCGGGGTGAGGGAGCCCTTGGGGGCCTTCTTCACCGAGGGGCCTTCCTTCGGCAGCTTCTTGCTGCCGCTGACCAGGTCCTTGAAGCCCTGGCCCGGACGGAAGCGGGGGACCGAGGTCTTCTTGACCTTGACCCGCTCGCCGGTCTGCGGGTTGCGGGCGAAGCGCGCGGAGCGCTCCACCTTCTCGAAGGTGCCGAAACCGGTGACCGAAACCCGGTCACCGGCCACAACGGCACGGACCATGGTGTCGAGCACTGCGTCGACGGCCTCTGCGGCAGCCTTGCGACCGCCCAGCTGCTCGGCCACCGCTTCGACAAGCTGAGCCTTGTTCACGTCTTCCCCTTCGGAAACGGGCGCCGGATGATTCCATCCGTTCTTTTCGCACGTTAGGTATGTATCTGCGGACTTTCAATTACCAAACGCGCGAATCACCCTAGTGTCGCAATGGATTTGCGCGTCCGCGACCTCAGTCGAGCGGCGGGCGCCCCTCGTCGAGGTCATGTACAAAGCGACTCAACCGCCGTGCCGCCTCGGGAAGATCGCGCTTGGCGGTCTCCGTGACGATGAGCAGTTGACGGGTGAGAGCGGTCTTTGCATCGGCAGACACGTTCAGCGCATGCACGCGGGCGTGAGCTTGCTTCAACCGCTCGGCCACAAGCGCGTAGAGCGCTGCGACTTCCTGGTCGTCCGGCCCCTCAGCTGGTGCGGAGGTGACGTCCGGCCGATCGTCAATTCGGCGTTCGGATCCCCGGCCCGTGGACTCCTCGGACGCGGGTTCGCCGCCCGCGTACGGAGGTTCATGGTGCCGGTGCATGTACTGATTGTGCCATCTACCCGCAGTTGTACTTGCGCGGGGCCCTCTTCCGCAAAGCCAAATGGGCAATCCGGGGCGGGCCTCGGCGCTAACTCGTGCTCCGGAACGCCGGATGGCCCGGCCCCCCCGAGGGGGGCGCGGGCCATCCGGTGGATCGTCAGAATGCTTGTTCTGAAGGCAACTCAGGAGACCGGCAGAGTACGGGGCTTGAACGCCGGGCGGGTCGCCTCGTAGGCCGCGATGTCGGCCTCGTTCTGCAGCGTGATGCTGATGTCATCCAGCCCGTTGAGCAGCCTCCACCGCACGTTGTCGTCCAGTTCGAAGCTCGCGGTGACGCCTTCGGCGCGCACTTCGCGCTTCTCCAGGTCAACGGTGATCTCGGCCGAAGGGTCACTCTCGGTGAGCACCCAGAGGCGTTCCACGGTCTCCTGCGGCAGCACGACGGTCAGCAGGCCGTTCTTCAGAGAGTTGCCGCGGAAGATGTCGGCGAAGCGCGAGGAGATCACCGCGTGGAAGCCGTAGTTCTGCAGCGCCCAGACGGCGTGCTCCCGGGAGGAGCCGGTGCCGAACTCGGGGCCGGCCACCAGGACGGTGGCGCCCTGGCGCTCGGGCCGGTTGAGGATGAACGACTCGTCCTTGCGCCAGGCCTCGAACAACCCGCCCTCGAAACCGGATCGGGTGACCTTCTTGAGCCAATGGGCCGGAATGATCTGGTCGGTGTCCACGTTGCTGCGGCGCAGCGGGACGGCCCGGCCGGTGTGGGTGGTGAACTTCTCCATGGCTCAGGCCTCCACGCTGTGCTGGATCGAAGAGAGGGCGTTGGCGGAAAGGTCCGACGGGGACGCGAGGCGGCCCAGGACGGCGGTCGCGGCGGCGACCTGCGGCGAGACCAGGTGGGTGCGGCCGCCCTTGCCCTGCCGGCCCTCGAAGTTGCGGTTCGAGGTGGAGGCGCAGCGCTCCCCGGGGGCGAGCTGGTCGGGGTTCATGCCCAGGCACATCGAGCAGCCGGCGTGCCGCCATTCGGCCCCGGCGGCGGTGAACACCTTGTCCAGGCCCTCCTCCACGGCCTGCAGGGCGACCCGGACCGAGCCCGGGACGACCAGCATCCGTACGCCGTCGGCGACCTTGCGGCCCTCCAGCACGGCGGCGGCCGCCCGCAGGTCCTCGATCCGACCGTTGGTGCAGGAGCCGACGAAGACGGCGTCGACCGCGACCTCGCGCAGCGGGGTGCCGGCCTCAAGGCCCATGTACGCCAGGGCGTTCTCGGCCGCCAGGCGCTCCTGCGGGTCGGCGAAGTCCGCGGGGTTCGGGACGTTGGAGCCCAGCGGGGCGCCCTGGCCGGGGTTGGTGCCCCAGGTGACGAACGGGGTCAGCTCGCTCGCGTCGATGAAGATCTCGTGGTCGAAGACCGCGTCCTCGTCGGTGACCAGGGTCTTCCAGTACGCGACGGCGGCGTCCCAGTCCTCGCCCTGCGGGGCGTGCGGGCGGCCTTCGAGGTAGGCGAAGGTGGTCTCGTCCGGGGCGATCATGCCGGCCCGGGCGCCGGCCTCGATGGACATGTTGCAGACGGTCATCCGGGCCTCCATGGACAGGCTCCGGATCGCCGAGCCGCGGTACTCCAGGACGTAGCCCTGGCCGCCGCCCGTACCGATCTTCGCGATGACGGCCAGGATCAGGTCCTTGGCCGTGACGCCCTCGGGCAGTTCGCCCTCGACGGTGATCGCCATGGTCCTGAACGGCGCCAGCGGCAGGGTCTGGGTGGCCAGCACGTGCTCGACCTGGCTGGTGCCGATGCCGAACGCCAGCGCGCCGAACGCGCCGTGGGTGGAGGTGTGGGAGTCGCCGCAGACCACGGTGGTGCCGGGCTGGGTCAGGCCGAGCTGCGGGCCGACCACGTGCACCACGCCCTGCTCGACGTCGCCGAGCGAGTGGATCCGGACGCCGAACTCGGCCGCGTTCCGGCGCAGGGTCTCCAGCTGCACGCGGGAGACCGGGTCGGCGATCGGCTTGTCGATGTCCAGGGTCGGGGTGTTGTGGTCCTCGGTGGCGATCGTCAGATCGGTGCGGCGGACCTTGCGGCCGGCCAGGCGCAGCCCGTCGAAGGCCTGCGGGCTGGTCACCTCGTGGAGCAGGTGCAGGTCGATGAACAGGAGGTCGGGCTCGCCCTCCGCGCGCCGCACGACGTGGTCGTCCCAGACCTTCTCTGCGAGTGTCCGTCCCATCGGATTCCCTCCAGCCGGCCGCGTTGCCGGCCTTTTCGTGTCGTCGGGTAAACGCTTGCGCCGCCCACCGCGGGGCGCGTTCGCGCAACCTGCACGCCGGATCGCTGTCCACGATGCGGACACTCTGACGAGGCCCCATCCTGGATGTCTCCCGGGCTGCTGCATCCAGAGTGGCGCTTTTCCTGGAAGATTGAACTTGCGTCTCGCGGAATGAGACTGCAGTCTTAGCGCATGGACAACACTAGCGGCGTCGGCGTTCTCGACAAGGCCGCTCTGGTGCTGAGCGCACTGGAGTCGGGCCCCGCCACGTTGGCGGGGCTGGTCGCCGCCACCGGTCTGGCGCGCCCCACGGCCCACAGACTCGCCGTCGCACTCGAACACCACCGCCTGGTCACCAGGGACATGCAGGGGCGCTTCATCCTCGGCCCCCGGCTGTCCGAACTCTCCGCCGCGGCGGGCGAGGACCGGCTGCTCGCCACCGCGGGCCCGGTCCTGACCCACCTGCGCGACGTCACCGGCGAGAGCGCACAGCTCTACCGCCGCCAGGGCGAGATGCGGATCTGCGTAGCCGCCGCCGAGCGGCTCTCCGGCCTGCGGGACACCGTCCCGGTCGGCAGCACCCTGCCGATGAAGGCCGGCTCGGCCGCCCAGGTCCTGCTGGCCTGGGAGGAGCCCGAGCGGCTCCACCGCGGCCTCCAGGGCGCCCGCTTCACCGCCACCGCGCTGAGCGGCGTCCGGCGGCGCGGCTGGGCCCAGTCGATCGGCGAGCGGGAGCCGGGCGTCGCGTCCGTCTCCGCGCCCGTCCGCGGTCCCTCCAACCGCGTGGTGGCCGCCGTCTCCGTCTCCGGCCCGATCGAGCGGCTGACCCGCCACCCGGGCCGCCTGCACGCCCAGGCCATCATCGAGGCCGCGAACCGGCTCACCGAGGCGCTGCGCCGGAGCTGACCCGGCCGACTCCCCCACCCACCCCTTCCCCCACCCCCACCCCCACCTCCCCCACCGAAAACGAAAAGGGCCCCGCTCGGATTCGAGCGGGGCCCTTCAAAAGCATTTCCCGGTGCAAAGCAAAAAGACCCCGGAACAGGGGCCTTTCCAATTTCTGGCTGGGGTACCAGGACTCGAACCTAGACTAAATGAACCAGAATCACTCGTGCTGCCAATTACACCATACCCCAACACAAAGCAAGGGCCGATGGGCGAGCCCACCGGCTTCCTGCTCTGAAGTACCCCCGACCGGATTCGAACCGGCGCTACTGCCGTGAGAGGGCAGCGTGCTAGGCCGCTACACAACGGGGGCTCCTGGCGATCCCTTGCGGGATCAGTACCCCCGACCGGATTCGAACCGGCGCTACTGCCGTGAGAGGGCAGCGTGCTAGGCCGCTACACAACGGGGGCTTTCCAGGTGATCCCTTGCGGGATCAGTACCCCCGACCGGATTCGAACCGGCGCTACTGCCGTGAGAGGGCAGCGTGCTAGGCCGCTACACAACGGGGGCTTGATCTTCATTTGTTCTGCGGTGCGATCGTCACCGATTGTACAGCGCTGGGGTACCAGGACTCGAACCTAGACTAACTGAACCAGAATCAGTCGTGCTGCCAATTACACCATACCCCACCAGAGTTGAACCCCTGCGGGGCCTTCTCAGGCGTTGCGCCTCTCGATCGGTCCCTTCCGAGGGGCTTTCGCTCCCTCGTCCGTTCCCTCCCGGGCGGCGCAGAAAGAACATTACCCGACGTCGGCCCCGGCTCCAAAATCGATAACCGCAGGCAGCGGTGGGGAGGCCGTCCGGTGACCTCCGGGTGCGCCGCGGGGCCGGCCGGCAGACGCGCCCCGGGGCGGCGCACCGCCCCCCCCCCCCAACAAAAACCCCCCCCCCGGGGGGGGGGGGGGGGGGCGGCGGGGGGCCGGGGGGGGGGGGGGGGGGCCCGGGCGCCCCCCCCCCCCCGCGGCCTGCTCAGCGGCCCGCCCGGGCCTGCCCTGCGGATCCCCCGCCGGGCAGGCCCTCACAGCCCCTAGGCGGTGGGCAGGGCGTCCAGGGCGGAGCGCAGCCGGCGCAGCGTCTCGGGGCGGCCGAGCAGCTCCATCGACTCGAACAGCGGCGGGGAGACCCGGCGGCCGGTGACGGCCACCCGCAGCGGCGTGAAGGCGAACTTGGGCTTGATGCCCAGGCCCTCCACCAGCGCCTCGCGCAGCGCGGCCTGGATCGGCTCCGGGGTGAAGTCCGCGAGCTCCTCCAGCGCCTTGACGCTGGCCTCCAGCACCGGGCGGGCGTCCGGGGTGAGCACCTTGGCTGCGTCGTCCGGGTCGACGGTGAAGTCGGCCGAATCGACGAACAGGAAGCCGGCCATGTTGACGATCTCGCTCAGCACGACCATCCGCTCCTGGGTGAGCGGCGCGACCTTGGCGAGCAGGTCCAGCTGCTCGGCGGTCGGCTCGGCCGGCAGCAGGCCAGGGGCCTGCAGGAACGGCACCAGGCGCCGGACGAAGTCCTCCGGGGCCAGCCTGCGGACGTGCTCGGCGTTGATCGCCTCGCACTTCTTCAGGTCGAAGCGCGCCGGGTTGGCGTTCACCTTGGCGACGTCGAAGGCGGCGACCATCTCGTCCATGTCGAACAGGTCGCGGTCCTCGGCCAGCGACCAGCCCAGCAGGGACAGGTAGTTGAGCAGGCCCTCGCGGATGAAGCCGCGCTCGCGGTACATGTTGAGCGAGGACTGCGGGTCGCGCTTGGAGAGCTTCTTGTTCCCCTCGCCCATCACGTACGGCAGGTGGCCGAAGCGCGGGGTGAGGCCGGCGCCGACGCCGATCTCGGCGAGCGCCGCGTACAGCGCGATCTGGCGCGGGGTGGAGGAGAGCAGGTCCTCGCCGCGAAGCACGTGGGTGATGCCCATCAGGGCGTCGTCCACCGGGTTGACCAGGGTGTACAGCGGGGCGCCGTTGGCCCGGACGATGCCGTAGTCCGGCACGTTCTCCGGCTCGAAGGTGAGCGTGCCGCGGACCAGGTCGTCGAAGCTGATGGTCTCGTCGGGCATCCGGAAGCGCAGGATCGGCTCGCGCTTCTCCAGCTTGCAGACGGCGACCTGGTCGTCCGTCAGGTCCCGGCAGTGGCCGTCGTAGCCGGAGGGCTTGCCGGCCGCGCGGGCGGCCTCGCGGCGCGCGTCCAGCTCCTCGGTGCTGCAGTAGCAGTAGTAGGCGTGGCCGGCCTCGTGCAGGCGGCGGGCGACGTCGGCGTAGATGTCCATCCGCTGCGACTGGCGGTACGGCGCGTGCGGGCCGCCGACCTCCGGGCCCTCGTCCCAGTCGAGGCCGAGCCAGCGCATGGCCTCGAGCAGCTGGTCGTACGACTCCTCGGAGTCGCGGGCGGAGTCGGTGTCCTCGATCCGGAAGACCATGGTGCCGCCGGTGTGGCGGGCGTAGGCCCAGTTGAAGAGGGCGGTACGGACCATGCCCACGTGGGGGTTGCCGGTCGGGGAGGGACAGAAGCGAACCCGGACGGCCGGGTCAGTGTTAGCCACGCTTGATCACCTTGTTGGTGAGAGTGCCGATGCCTTCGATGGAGACGGCGACCTCGTCGCCGACGTTGAGGGGGCCCACCCCTGCGGGCGTGCCGGTGAGGATGACGTCGCCGGGCAGCAGCGTCATGGCCTCGGAGATGTGGACGATCAGCTCGGCGACCGAGCGGACCATCAGGGAGGTGCGGCCGGTCTGGCGCAGCTCGCCGTTGACCGTGCAGGTGATCGCGAGGTCGCCCGGGTCGAGGTCGGTCTCGATCCACGGTCCCAGCGGGCAGGCCGTGTCGAAGCCCTTGGCCCGCGCCCACTGGCCCTCGCGCTGCTGGACGTCCCGGGCGGTGACGTCGTTGGCGCAGGTGTAGCCGAGGATCACCTCGGGCACCCGGTCCAACGGCACCTCGCGGCACATCCGGCCGATCACCACGGCGAGTTCGGCCTCGTGGTGGACGTCCGAGGAGAACGGCGGGTACGCGATGCTCTCGGTCGGGCCGATCACCGAGGTGGAGGGCTTGAAGAAGGTGAGCGGGGCGTCCGGGACGTCGTTGCCCAGCTCGGCCGCGTGCGCCGCGTAGTTGCGGCCGACCGCCACGATCTTGTTGGGGAGCATCGGGCTGAGCAGCCGGACGTCCTGGAAGCGGTAGCTCTCGCCGGTGGGCTGGGGTTGGCCGAACGGGTGGCCGGCCAGCGCGTGGACGACCAGCGAGTCGGGCTGGGAAGGGTCACCCTCCACTACGCCGAAGGAGACGCTGCCCGCGGCAGGGCTCCCTTCCCGGACGGAAAACCTGGCAATGCGCACGGCTGGGCTACCCCTCGCTTCGTCGGCCGCCCGGGGCGCCCCCGGGCGCTGCTGGGCGCCCCGCCCTCCGTGGGCGCGGCCCCGTCAATCGTCGTCCAGGCTATCGCGTGGGGCCCCTCCCGACCGCTTTGCCCCTGTTCAGCGTGGTTGGGGCGGACCCGGATACGAGCGGGCGAATCACCGCCCCGAGCCAGCGACTCACAGCCGAGCGGGCGACCAACACCGCCCCGAGCCAGCGACTCACAGCCGAGCGGGCGACCAACACCGCCCCGAGCCAGCGACTCACAGCCGAGCGGGCGACCAACACCGCCCCGAGCCAGCGACTCACCGCCGCGCGGGCGACCAACACCGCCCCGAGCCAGCGACTCACAGCCGAGCGGGCGACCAACACCGCCCCGA